>JBEEPP010000133.1:0-3001 GCA_041191045.1 Pseudomonadota bacterium | reverse complement strand
ATATTATGGAATCAACACAGACAAACAAACCTGGCAACAACACAACACTTTATCAATTCATCATTGACCGCAGCGGCTCTATGGGTGGTCTCGAGCAAATGGTAGTAGGCGGATACAATGAACACCTCAGTGCGGTAAAAAACATGCAGGCCACTTATCCCGATCAGCAATTCCTGGTTTCTCTACTCACCTTTGACGACGACGTGCAATGGTTGGTGAAGCCTGCTCCAATCAGCGAACTCAATGAATTGCCAAATGATGCTTTTAAACCACGTGGTATGACCGCCCTACTCGACGCTATAGGAAAAGGTATTCATCATATCGAAAGTGAATACGCAAGTAAAATTCAGAACGACAAAATGAGTGTTGTAATGGTAATTATCACCGACGGTGCAGAAAATGCCTCACAATTTTTTAACTATCACAGCATTGCAAAAAAAATCAAAGAACGCGACGAAACAGGCAAATGGACATTCAGCTTCATTGGCTGTGATTTTGACGCAGTTCACACTTCTAAAATGCTCAATATCAGAAGTGAAAACGTGAGAAACTACGATAAAAGAGAGTACGGCAAGATGTCACGAAAAGTCGATTCATCTTTTATGCGTTACGCCAAATCCAAATCGGATGGCAGTTTTGGAAAAAGCATGTTTTCATTCTTCGAAGAAGATGATGAAAAATAGACCACGGCTCGAATATCAATAATTAAATATTTAACTTAGAGCAGAACAGCGTTGCAAAGATTCAAATGAAAATTCATCTCATACGAACGGAAGATTTTCCTAAAGCACACTACCACGAGGTCTTGCAGTTTTTGCAAGGCCAAGTGGGCATTTTACAGTTTATAGAAGGGCCGGTTGTGACGCTAAATCCGAACTATGACTACCACATCTTTGAAGAAGATGAATTCGGAAAACAAGAGTTTGCAGTTAGAAAACAGAAAGGAATACATAAAGGATTCATTGACGATGAAAAAACGTCAGATTCGGGTGTATTTTTTTCTTATAGCCCTCCTACATTCCCAATGCGGCAGCGCACCTATGAATGGTCTCAGTTTTTTAAAACGTGTAAGGCTTACCGGGAGTTCAATGATATACCAGAGCAAGATTTGGTGTTTTTACTTACAAACGCCATGAATAAAAAAAATTGGTTTGGTAGCATAGATGAAAGTATGCGCAACTTTTTTGTTCATACTGCAGATTGGCCTTTCTTTTTCAAGATGCTCAATAAACCTATCTACCCTATTGCTTATGAAATTGTAGTGTGGATTCTGCGTTCCATGATGTTTACACATCGAGAAGAAATTCTTGACCACGTACATGATCAACCGCTTGGATGCATCAACGATTTTTGTGTCCAAAAAGATCAAATTATCCTCAAGATGCGCACTGGCGACATCTGTCTTGATTGTATGGATCAGATAGTTAAAAACGATGTGCCACCTCCAATTCTCAGGCAAATTCAAAATACGCTCAACGACATTAGGCAACACATTTTATTCAGCAGAACCAAAAATGTGTATCTCATGGATAGTCCACTTTTGGTATCTAAACAACAAAAAACACTTCAATTCCCAGACTATTCGCCGACCAAAGCAAGACTCAACCCAAAAGAGCTGTCTTTATACCTGTTATACCTCAATCATCCTGAAGGAATTGCCCTAAATTGCGTGACAGACCATCAAGAAGAATTATTGAATTACTACAAAGACGTTTCAGGCCAGGTAGATTTACAGAGAATGAGCACCACCGTTACATTACTTAGCAGCTACAATGAACAAGAACTCAGCGTTACGCTCTCTCGCATCAGAAAGAAAATTAAAAATGCAATTGGCACAGAGTTCGCAAAAAAATACCTTATTGACCCACTACCCAATGGTACGCATGGTATTTTAATCAGCCGTGAACGCGTTCGAATTGCAGACGGCGACCCAAGCTATAGTTTGGAGGATTTTTAAACAAATTTGAGATTCTCTTTATGCAAGACTACGACTACTCAGAAACCCTCGCCTATTACCTCATGAGCTCATCAAGGGAAATCAACATGGGGCCTGAGATACGACAATACAAACTCGATCAAAACCAGACTGAATATTTTTTCTTTACCAAAATGCCTGATACCACACTCAATATTGTGGTCTACGAAATATTTGGTGGTGAACTTCATGAAGTAGACTCTGACGCCTTTAGAGTTCGACGCTTTTTGTTTAAGCCAACCAAATTAGTCGATGAAGAACTATACAACTTCATGTTGAAGGATGGATTTCATAAAACAACAGGGAAATACGAAAGCCGATACCTTATTGCCTTCCCATACAAGGATGGGATTGTGTATGCCTCGAAGAGTTGTAGATGGAATTTTGGGGAGGTACCTGAGGTGAAAATTAGATAAAATTGATGGAGAAACTAAGTTCAGATTTACTCTTCAAGCCATCAAGTGAGCTCAAATTAGGCCAAAGAACAAGATCTTACCGGGTGGATAAAACACAACGTGAGTATACTTTCTTTGCACGATGCCCAATTGATGTTCTTGACATTGATGTTTATGAACTCCCCTCTGGAGAATTACATATCGCAGAAATTCCTTTATTCCCACCTAGGCGCTTCCTTTTCTTGAAAGAAAAAGACGACTCCATATTGCATTCCCACGTGATTGCAATTGACTTTAAAGACGGCGTAGTCTATGCATCAATGAGTTGCCGATTTGTTTTGGGGTGAGGTATCTGATTGTAGGGGTAAATACGTACAACCAAATTAAAAATTGAACCTGCAATTTATTTGTCATCAAAAAGTTAGGTAATTTTGTATTGTCCTGTTTAAATTTAAAATAATCAACTCATTCAATGGCAATTCCAATTAAAGTGGTTCCGGTTCTAAAAGGTAAAGCTGCAAGAGATTTTGTTCTCAAAGCAGATGCTGCCGTATCTAAAAAAGGAACCATTGACTTTTCAAAACAGGTTTCAATTGCTAATAAAATTTTGGAGAAGGCTAAGATGAAATAA
>JBEEPP010000132.1:0-3014 GCA_041191045.1 Pseudomonadota bacterium | reverse complement strand
TTCATCAGCCCATTCATCCCAGATACTTACACCATTATCTTTTAAGTACTTAATATTTGTGCTGCCACTTAAAAACCATAAAAGCTCATGAATAATAGACTTTAAATGTACTTTTTTAGTGGTAACTAAAGGAAAGCCTTGAGATAGGTCGTATCGCATCTGATAACCAAACACCGAAATAGTCCCTGTGCCTGTTCGATCATGCTTAACATCGCCATGGTTTTTAACATGATTCAGTAAATCTAAATATTGCTTCATGATCTTAGATGTTTTGCCTTATAAATGTTTTAACTTTTTCAACCTGATTATCTAAAACTTCAAATCTTTGAGGAAGTTCTTCTAAATGTTTTAATGATTCAGGTCTCTCAGGTTTCTGATTGATTGCTTCTACAATAGAGTCTTCAAATTTGGTAGGCAATGCTGTTTCGAGAACAATCATCGGAACATTATCATCCATGTGCTCATAGGCTGCTTTAAATCCATCTGCTGTATGGGTATCAATAATAATCTTATATTGATTGTAAATTTCTTTAATGTAATAAATACGTTCTTTGTGAGTACTCGAAGAGGAGGTAAATCCAAAATCTTTAATTTTTTCAAAGACACCCTCTTGGTTTAAATCAAAATTACCGCCCTGATCGATTGATTTCCATAATGCATTTAATTTTTCACTGTCTCGCCCAATTAAGTCAAAAATGAATCGTTCAAAATTAGATGCTTTAGATATATCCATTGAAGGACTTGAGGTATGAAAGGTATTTTCAGAGTCGCGTGGCTTATACATGCCTGTCTTAAAAAACTCATCTAATACATTATTTTCATTTGTAGCAACTACAAGTCTCTTGATTGGAAGTCCCATCATACGCGCTATATGACCTGCACAAATATTACCAAAATTACCTGTGGGAACAGTAAAGCTAACCTCCTCATTATCTTTAGCAACAGCAAGGTAGCCTTTAAAGTAATAAACGATCTGCGCTAAAATCCTACCCCAATTAATTGAATTCACTGCGCCAATTTTCATATCTCTTTTGAAATCTAAATCATTAGATACTGCTTTGACAATATCTTGACAATCATCGAAGACGCCTTTGATGCTTAGATTAAAAATATTAGGGTCTTGGATGCTAAACATCTGAGCTGATTGAAAACGACTCATCTTTTGATAGGGCGATAACATAAAGACATTAATACCTTTTTTTCCCCGCATTGCATATTCAGCAGCGGAGCCGGTATCCCCTGAAGTTGCGCCTAAAATATTAATTTCTGCATTTTCTTTTGCAAGCACATACTCAAAGAGATTGCCAAGCAATTGCATAGCAATATCTTTAAATGCAAGTGTCGGCCCATTTGAAAGCGAGAGAATATAAAGATTATTTTTAACCTTTAAAATAGGGGTAATGTCTTCTGCTTTTTGTTGTGCTCTTGAAAATGCATACACCTCTTTTGTGTATGTTTTATTGATAATTGCTTTTAAATCATCTTTTGGTATGTCATCTACGAATTTAGAAATAATATGAAATGCAAGTTCTGCATAACTCATACCTCGCATACTGTTTAAGTCTGTATCTGAAAATTGAGGATAGTACTCTGGAAGATATAAACCGCCGTCAGGTGCAAGACCGCCTAATAAAATCTCAGAAAAAGAAAGTGGCTTTGATTGACCACGTGTTGAAATGTATTTCATAAAGCCTTTATTTGCTAAGTTCTTCTAATCTAATTTTAATAACTTTTCCAATGGTGGCTGACAACGACTCAATAGACTGAATCACAGCATTGATATCCTTCTCAACTGCTAAATGACTTAATATAACAATGTCTGCTTCAGATTCATCTTCTTGAGGTTCTTTTTGAAGCATCGCATCAATAGAAATTTTCTTATCGCCAAATAATTTTGTGATCTCAGCTAAAACACCTGGCTTATCTGAAACTCGAATTCTTAAATAATAACCACTAATTGCATCATCAATTTTATAAATAGGAATTGAATCAATTTTACTTTCATTAAAACCATGTAACGGAACCTGGGATGATCTAGATATATCAATAAGATCAGCAACGACAGCACTTGCAGTTGGCAATGCTCCTGCACCAGCACCATAGTATAGCGTTGGCCCAACCATATTGCCTTTAATAACAACAGCGTTCATGGCGCCATTTACATTTGCAATTAAACGTTTTTCAGGAATTAAAGTTGGGTGAACCCTTAACTCAATACCTTGATCTCTTTTTTTAGCGATACCTAATAATTTAATGCGATAACCTAACTCTTCCGCATAGCGAATATCTTTTTGCTCAAGCGCTTTAATACCTTCCACATATACATCTTTAAAGCTCATGGGGATCCCAAAAGATAAACCAGCAAGAATTGTTAATTTATGCGCAGCATCAATGCCTTCAATATCAAATGTAGGATCTGCTTCAGCGTAACCTAATGATTGTGCTTCAGATAGAGCCTTAGCGAATGAGATACCTTTTTCACGCATCTCAGTCAAAATAAAATTAGTAGTGCCATTAATAATGCCTGCCACCCACTCAATCTTATTGCCTGCTAGACCTTCTCTAATTGATTTTAAAATAGGTATCCCGCCAGCGACTGAAGCTTCAAAAGCTAAAGTGACATTATTTCTTTTGGCTAATTGAAATAATTCATTTCCGAAATTTGCGAGTAATGCTTTATTAGCTGTCACAACATGTTTCTTATTTTCAATCGCCTTCACGACCAAATCTTTTGCGATAGTGGTGCCACCTATAAGTTCAACAATGACATCAATCTCTTTATCAGCAACTAGCTTAAATGCGTCATCAGTAACTTCAATAGAGCTTCCAACAATTTCTTTTGCGCGCGCAATATTCTTATCTGCCACAGCTACAATTTTCATATCTACAGATGTCTTACGTTGTATTTCTTTAATGTTTGATTTTAAAAGCTCAAATACACCACCACCCACTGTGCCGATACCTAACAAACCTATATTCATTCTTTTCATCAGCTGTAACTTTCTAATTTGCAC
>JBEEPP010000131.1:0-3017 GCA_041191045.1 Pseudomonadota bacterium | reverse complement strand
GTGGCGCACTATCAATTTGAGAAACCAAAAAAATAAATGAAACTCATTAATTTTGGACTTTTTCAGTTAGGCTGGTTTATTGCGATTTGGGGAGCGGCTAATCAAAAATTACTTTCATCAATGATAGCTGTCGCTTTAATATTAATGATTCATCTTTTTCAGGCGCGCTATAAAAAAGAAGCATTTATGTTAATTCTTTTTCTGATGGTTTTAGGACCTTTGTTTGACCAATGTTTATTAGCTTTGGGATTCATTGAGTATAAAAGCCAATTTTCACAATCCATTGTGCCGATATGGATTGTGGCTTTGTGGGGTTTATTTGCAAGCACCTTAAATGTATCTTTAAGTTGGTTAAAACATTACAAGCTAATTGCAATTTTATTCGGCCTCATAGGCGGTCCTCTAGCTTATATAGCTGCCGAAAAATTAGATGCTATTCAATTAATGACGCCATATGCGCTTATTGCATTGGCATTAGGATGGGGATTATTAACGCCTTTATCTCTTGTGGCTGCTAAAAGATGGGATGGATTTCGAACATGATATTTTTGCATGCTTTATTAATTAATTTATTATTTGCATTCGGAGGCTGGTTGCTAAGTCTTAAAAAGAATAATGTGACCCATGTTGATATCATGTGGAGTTTATTTTTTGTGCTTAATGCAATTTATTTTTATACTGCGTTTGAGCCATCATTAAGGTCTATCTTGATACTTTTTTTAGTCTTATTATGGGGCTTACGCCTTTCTGTTTATCTTGCAATAAGAAACTGGGGTAAACCAGAAGATGCTCGTTATTTTAAAATTAGACAAAATAATGAGCCTAACTTTAGATATAAAAGTGCATATATTATTTTTGGTTTTCAATCCATTCTTGCATGGATCGTGGGATCAATTCTTCTTATAGCCATAAAAAATGATCATCCACTCACTTGGTTAGATAGCATAGGATTTTTAGTCGCATTCTTTGGAATTATTTATGAATCAATTGCAGATTATCAATTGATGCAATTTAAAAATGACATCAAAAATCGCGGTAAACTTTTACAATCAGGGCTTTGGAAATTAAGCCGACATCCTAATTATTTTGGAGAAATTTTGGTATGGTGGGGCTTTTTTATCACCACGCTTGTGACAGGCATTCATTTTAATTTGATAGCACCCTTGCTTATGACTTTTTTAATTTTGAGATTTTCAGGGGTGACACTTCTCGAGGCAAATCTCATTAAAAAATTTAATGGATATGATGATTATCAGAATAAAGTGAATACAATTATTCCTCGATTTTGGAAAAAATAATATGCGATTTAAATTTTATTTACTCACAGCAATTTTTTTATTACTGAATGGATGTATGACTCAACCTCCAATTAAAACTGTTTCCGAAGTTAATTTGCAAAAATTTATGGGCCCATGGTATGTCATCGGACATATACCAACATTTATTGAGAAGAATGCATTTAATGCAATTGAGTCTTATGAATTAAATCAGGATGGCACCATTGGCACCACCTTCACTTTTAATGAAGGGGCTCTCACGGGACCATTAAAGACATATAAACCCAAAGGATTTGTTATAAAAGATTCAGGTAATGCACTATGGGGTATGCAATTTATATGGCCAATCAAAGCGCAATATAAAATTGTTTATTTAGACGAAGCTTACCAAAATACAATTATTGCCAGAGATGACCGTGATTATGTCTGGATTATGTCGCGTGAAAAAAAGATAGAGCAAAAGGCTTTAGAACAATTAGTAAAAAAAATTGAAACCGATGGCTACGATATTAAAAAAATACGTTGGATTGAGCATTCAAATTAATCATGAATACATTTTTTAAAAAATTATTTTTTTGGTTTGATAATTCTTTTCTTGAAGAAAAGTATGCCTCTATTACTTCTGGCAAAGAAATTGATTGGATGCGAGTCATTCCTTTTATTCTTCTTCATTTATCTTGTTTTTTTATCTTTATTGTTGGATTTAGTTGGATAGCTTTTACGGCATGCATCACTCTTTTTGCTATTCGCATGTTTGCTATTACAGGCTTTTACCATCGTTATTTTTCTCATAAAACGTTTAGAACCTCAAGGTTTGTTCAACTTTTATTTGCGATGATTGGAGCTACTGCAGTGCAAAGAGGCCCTCTGTGGTGGGCAGCGCATCACCGAGGCCATCATATGCATTCTGATACACCAGAAGATAAACACTCACCTCAAGAGCATGGATTTTTTTGGAGTCATATGGGGTGGTTCTTGACCAAGTCTAATTTTGTGACTAATACAAAATTTGTGCGTGAATTAATTAGATTTCCTGAATTGCGCATCATAGATCGATTTGATCTTCTGATGCCATTCGCATTATGTATTGGCTTATTTTTTATCGGCTATTATTTGAATCAATATGAGCCTCAACTCAATACGAATGGTTTTCAGTTATTGATTTGGGGATTTTCTGTTTCAACAGTCATGCTTTATCACGCAACCTTCTTAGTCAATTCGGTAGCGCATCAATGGGGAAAGAAACGTTATGAAACTAAGGATACAAGTCGAAATAATTTTATTATTGCGATTCTGACGTTTGGTGAGGGTTGGCATAACAATCATCATCATTACCCTGGATCAGCAAGACAAGGATTTTATTGGTGGGAAATTGATCTCACTTACTATGTTTTAAAATTTTTGGCGATGATCGGCATTATTTGGGATATACGCACTGTTTCTGATAATATTCGCGAATCCAAAAAAATAGAACATCAACATCGCTAGCCATGAAGATAGCAATCATAGGCGCAGGCATCTCTGGCAATACCCTTGCATATTATTTAAACCCCCATCATCAGATTGCACTTTTTGAATCCAATGATCGTATTGGAGGGCACTCACATACGCATCACATTGATATATTCAATCAAAAAGTGAGTGTAGACACGGGGTTTATTGTATTTAACAAAAAAACATACCCTAATTTCTTAAAGCTATTACATGAACTTAAAGTGCCCTATGAAAATAGTGCCATGA
>JBEEPP010000130.1:0-3059 GCA_041191045.1 Pseudomonadota bacterium | reverse complement strand
TAGTAATCTTTTCAGCTTCTTCGTCAGGAATTTCACAATCAAACTCTTCTTCTAACGCCATTACGAGCTCAACTGTATCAAGTGAATCAGCGCCTAAATCATCTACGAATGAAGATGTATTCTTTACATCAGCTTCTTTGGTGCCGAGTTGTTCTGCAACAATTTTTTTTACACGTTGTTCGATGTCAGACATCTAAAATACCCCTTTTATTTAAGAAATGGCACTGAAGCCATGCATTATTTTAACAAATCTTGTTAAGAATTTTGTAATAAAGTTAAAAAAATAACTTAAATCATTAACATTCCACCATTGACATGAAGAGTCTCACCTGTAATATAAGACGCTTCTTTTGAAGCTAAAAAGCATACGGCAGCACCAATATCCTCAGGGCTTCCTAAACGACCTAATGGAACATGATCTAGAAGCTGTTTTTTATGTTCTTCTGACAATCCTTTGGTCATATCTGTATCAATAAATCCGGGCGCTACACAATTCACTGTAATACCTCGACTACCGATTTCTTTTGCTAATGACTTTGTGAAACCTGTAACGCCGGCTTTAGCAGCGGCATAATTTGTTTGGCCTGCATTGCCCATATGACCTACTACAGAAGTGATATTAATAATCCTACCGTAGCGACTTTTCATCATGCTTCGAATGAGCGCCTGACTCATTCGAAAAATAGATTTTAAATTAGTTGAGATGACATCATCCCACTCTTCTTCTTTCATGCGCATGAATAACATATCTTTTGTAATGCCAGCATTATTAACAAGTATAGAAATATCGCCATGTTCTTTAGTAATAGCATCTATTATTTTAAGAATAGCTTCATTATCATTAACATCTAATTTAATACCTTTGCCTGAAATATTTTGTTCTTTGAGAAAAGTTGAAATTTTTTGTGCGCCATCATCTGTCGTTGCAGTACCAATCACAAAAGCTTTTTGTTTGCCTAAGCTTAAAGCAATTGATTGTCCGATACCACGGCTAGCACCTGTGACAAGAGCAACTTGATTTTCGAGATTAATAAACATAATTTTTCCTAAATAGTTTTACTGTATAAATGTTTTAAATTCATCTAGAGCACTTTCATTTACAAGGGCAATGCATTTTAATTCAGCTGAGATACGCTTGGTAAGTCCTGTGAGAACTTTACCTGGGCCGCATTCAGCAATATGACCAATTTTATTTAAAGCGAGCTTTTCGATAGTTTCAACCCATCTTACCGGATGACAGAGTTGTTTTGAGAGGGCATCCTTAATTTCATTTGCATCATCATGCCCCATTACATCTACATTATGAATAACGGTAGTAGTGGGTTTTTTAATTGTAATATTATTTAAATATTCCCTTAATTCGCTAGATGCTTTTTGCATAAGAGAACAGTGCGAAGGAACACTAACGGGAAGAAGAATAGCTCGCTTAGCACCTTTTGCTTTTGCAACTTCAATAGCTCGTTCAACTGCTAAAACATTACCTGCGATGACCACCTGCCCTGGTGAATTAAAATTTACTGCCTCAACCACATCATTTTCTTGAGCTTCTTTACATGCATTTACGACTTGTTCGTCACTCATCCCAAGAATTGCAGCCATAGCACCCACCCCATCAGGAACGGCTTTTTGCATCACTTCTGCTCTATATTTAACAAGCTTTAAAGCGTCTTTAAATTCAATTGCTTCAGATGCTACGAGCGCTGAATATTCACCGAGGCTATGTCCCGCAAAATAAGCAGGAAGTTTGTCCGTTCTAGATTGCCAAAGACGCCAGGTTGCAACGCCTGCCGTAAGAAGTATTGGTTGGGTATGAATTGTTTGATTAATTTCTTCATTAGGCTCAGCGGCCATTTTCCAAAAATCTATATTGAGAACTTCGGAAGCCTCATTAAAAACAGAGCGAATCAAAGGATGATCATTAAAATCTGCCATCATGCCGACTGATTGAGAGCCTTGACCAGGAAAAATAAAGGAGAATTTACTCATATTTTACTTTATATATATTTATTAAGTATTTGATTTTTAATATTTAATTAAAGCTGATCCCCAGGTGAACCCGCCACCGAAAGCTTCCATCAAAAGTGTTTCGCCTCTTTTGATTTTATGTTCTCGAATGGCGGTATCTAGTGCCAAAGGAATTGATGCAGCAGAAGTGTTGCCATGCCTGTCGATGGTAACAATGACGCGATCCATACTCATATTTAATTTTTTTGCCGTGGCTTCTAAAATTCGAATATTGGCTTGATGAGGCACAAGCCAGTCAATATCTGATTTTTCTAATTGATTCATTTCTAGAGCTTCATCAACAATAGAATCTAATGTATTCACAGCGATTTTAAATACTTGGTTCCCTTGCATTTCAATTGTAGCTTTTCCTTTCTGATGAGATACCCCGCTTGGTACATGAAGTAGTTTTTCATATGCACCATCTGCATGAATATGGGTAGACAAAATTCCTGGTTGATTTGATGATTCAAGAATAATAGCGCCCCCACCATCACCCCAAAGAATAGCGTTGCTTCGGTCAGAATAATCTGTAATGCGAGACATAGTGTCAGCGCCAATGACTAAAACGCATTTTGCAGCGCCTGTTTTAATAAAATTATCTGCCACAGAAAGCGCATAAACAAAACCGCTACACACCGCTTGAATATCAAATGCTGGGCACAAAGATAACCCAAGTTTTGTCTGAACAATACAGGCTGTACTCGGAAATATTTTATCAGGTGTAGTAGTTGCTACGATGATAAGATCAATTTTATTTGCGTCAATACCCGCAACATTGATTGCGAGCTTAGATGCTTCTACTGCTAAATCACTAGTATATTGATTTGCAGATACGATGTGCCTTTCTTTAATACCTGTTCTTGTCGTTATCCACTCATCAGTCGTCTCAAACATTTTTTCAAGATCGTGATTACTTAGTATTTTTTCAGGGAGATAACTTCCTGTCCCTGCAATTTTTGAATAAATCATATATGTTCTGATGACGAAGTATCTAAAGGGATTTCTAACCCAAGTTGTTTTTGTATTTTTTCTAAAACATTATTTTTTGACTC
>JBEEPP010000129.1:0-3075 GCA_041191045.1 Pseudomonadota bacterium | reverse complement strand
GCAGGAACCGCATGAGATACATTTCCAAAAAATTCTAAGCATACAGTCCTTATATACTTAGGCATTTTATGAAGAATAAAAGTACCAGATGTGATAAGACCATCGCATCCTTCTTTTTGAACGCCTGGAAGACCACTCAAAAATTTGTCAGTAACGTCTTTACCTAATCCGATCTTTCTAAAACTGCTTCCTGGAATTTCTAGAATCTCTGGTTCATTAACCAAGTCAATACCATTCGGTTTATAACGGCTAATTTTAAATCGAGCTAAATCAACATCGTGAATTTTTCCAAGATTGTGATTTAGTCTCTCAATCTCAATCCAATTGCCATCAGGATCAACCATCTTCCAGGAGGCTAAATTATCTAAAGCTGTTCCCCAAAGCACCGCTTTCTTGCCACCAGCATTCATCGCAATATTTCCACCAATACAACATGCGTCTGCCGATGTTGGATCACAAGCAAATTCCAGGCCATTATTTGATGCCATCTCCATAGCGCGTCTTGTAACAACACCAGCGCCACATTTGACTACAGGTACTCGTTCGCTGACACCAGATAAATTTTGGTATTCAACGTTACTTATATCATCGAGCTTTTCAGTATTAATTACTGCAGAAAATGGAGTAAGTGGGATAGCACCACCTGTATAACCTGTTCCACCTCCTCTTGGGATAATGGTTAATTCAAGATCTATACAAGCTTTTACAATATATGCTATTTCTTCTTCGCGATCTGGGTTTATCACAACAAATGGATATTCAACTCTCCAATCTGTTGCATCAGTAACATGAGAGACTCTTGCTAAACCATCAAATTGAATATTATCTTTTTTAGTAAATTTTTTTAATTTAGAAAAAATTTTTCTTCTAAGCTTTTTAACTAATTTAAAATCACTTTCAAAAGTCTTGACTGCCTTATTGGCTGCATCAGCGAGCTCCATAACTTTCGCATTTCCAGAACTACGTTCTTCAATAGAATGTATTCGGTGATACATGGCGTCTACTAATGCTTTAAGTCGCTTTGGATTCTCTAAGAGATCATCTTGAAGATAAGGATTTCTATTAACCACCCATAAATCACCTAGAACTTCGAAAAGCATTCGCGCGGATCGGCCAGTTTTTCTTTCATCTCTCAGTTCATTTAAGATGTTCCAGATATTTTCACCTAGAAATCGAATAACGATTTCTCTGTCTGAAAACGAAGTATAGTTATACGGTATTTCGCGCAATCGATTGATTGGAAATGGTTGGGTTTTAAAAATAGATTTGAGTATTGGGGCGTTCATTTAAATGTATTTTTTCTACCCATGAGCATAACATGTAGGAGAATTGCTAACAACGTTATAAGTCATAGGGTTATTGAACTTTAGGCAAAAAATTCAGTTAAAATATATGCTTGAAAAACTCCGTTTAGAGAACCTTTTTATTATCAAATTATGAACCCAATGACTGCAATAAAGTTCAGATTAATTTCTCGAAATTAGCCAAATGCTCTGGATAAAAACCTTACATATTGTATTTATGGTGACTTGGTTTGCTGGCCTTTTTTATTTACCAAGGCTCTTTGTTTATCACGCGATGAGTAAAGATAAAATTAGTCACGAAAGATTCATAATTATGGAAAGAAAGCTTTTTTTTGGCATCATGACACCTGGGGCTTTCTTAACCATATTTTTTGGAGGATGGCTCTGGAATCTATTTGGCGCTACTGCGCAATGGCTTGAAATTAAAGTAGGTCTCGTCATTTTATTGCTCATTTATCATTATCTATGCTTTAAATATCTTAATGATTTTAAAAATAATAAAAATAAGCATACCCATATATACTTTCGATGGTTTAATGAAGTGCCTGTATTAGGCCTTATTGCGATAATTTACCTAGTCGAATTTAAACCAGTATGAGCATATTAGTTTGTGGCTCATTGGCTTTCGATACCATCATGGTATTCAAAGACCAATTCAAAAATCATATTCTGCCTGAAAGTATTCATAAGTTAAGTGTAGCTTTTTACGTGCCAGAACTAAGAAAAGAATTTGGGGGTACTGCAGGAAACATTGCCTACAATCTTAAGCTTCTTGATGAGAATCCTCTTGTCATGGCAACAGTAGGTAACGATTTTTCAATTTATTTTGATTGGCTTAATCGAAATGATATTAACACTAAACATATCAAGGAAATCAAAGATCTCTATACAGCCCAGGCATTCATCACAACTGACTTAAGTGACAATCAAATCACTGCCTTTCATCCAGGTGCTATGGCGGAATCTCATCAGAACACTGTTAAAAAAACTAAAGGCATATGCTTGGCCATTATTGCTCCAGATGGCAAAGATGGCATGATGAATCATGCTAAAGAATGTAAGGCACTTAATATACCCTTTATGTTTGATCCCGGACAAGGCTTGCCAATGTTTAATCGAGAAGAGCTTTTACAGTTTATTGATGATGCAACTTATATTGCAGTGAATGATTACGAAGCTTCTCTTTTATCCGAGAAGACTTCTCTTTCTATAGAAGAAATTTCTAAAAAAGTAGAAGCATTAATTGTCACATTGGGCGCTGAAGGCTCAATCATTTATACCAACAACAAAACATATAAAATCGATCCTATTAAAGTTGAAGCTCCTGTTGACCCTACTGGATGCGGGGATGCTTATCGGGCAGGCTTACTATATGGAATTTCTAAAAAATGGGATTGGCAATCGATAGGTCGGCTAGCTTCTGTGATGGGGTCTATTAAAATTCAAAATAAAGGCGGACAAAATCATCGTCCGACCAGAGATGATATCGAAAGAATTTATACAAAAAAGTTAGTTTAAGAGATAGTAAATTAAATATCTTTTGAATTGGTTTTTACTGAAAATACTGCTTTGTCATCAAGCCTTAAAGCTGTTAAGGTTCTCCCCCAAACACAGCCTGTATCAATTGCAAAAACATCTCCTCTTTTTATAAGACCAAGAGCTGACCAATGGCCGAAAATAATCGGATTGTCCCTGGTTTTTCTTTTAGGAAAATCAAACCAAGCTTTTAATTTTTTTGGCATATTTTTTAGGTCGCCTTTGTAAGTAAAAT
>JBEEPP010000128.1:0-3085 GCA_041191045.1 Pseudomonadota bacterium | reverse complement strand
CCTTTAGGTCTTAAATCAAAATGCTCGAGCACCAATGCGGTCAATTGATCGTCTGAAATCTTGCCTGTACCATAAGTTTCAAGCATCACTGAAGTCGGCCTTGCCACGCCAATCGCATATGAAATTTGCACTAAACAACGAGAGGCCAATCCTGCAGCTACAATATTTTTAGCAACATAGCGCGCAGCATAGGCTGCTGATCGATCCACCTTACTAGGATCTTTGCCTGAAAAAGCACCGCCACCATGGGGTGCGGAACCGCCGTAAGTATCTACAATAATTTTACGACCGGTGAGCCCGCAATCACCTTGAGGTCCACCAATCACGAATCGACCCGTAGGATTTACAAGATACTTGATGTCGCCTTTAATGAGCTCTTTAGGCAGAATGGGTTTAATAATTTCCTCAATCACTGATTCGCGAATGGTCTCCAGCGAGACTTCTGGATCGTGTTGTGTTGAGAGAACCACAGTATCAATCGAATGTGGTTTGTGATCTTTATACTTTAAAGTGACTTGCGCTTTAGCATCAGGACGAAGCCAAGGAAGCCTCCCATCCTTTCTTAAGTAGGACTGTCTTTCCATCAATCGATGAGATAACCAAATAGGCATAGGCATTAGCTGAGCTGTTTCATCACAAGCATAACCAAACATAAGGCCTTGATCGCCAGCGCCTTGATCTAAAGGATCATCTAAAGCACCATCCACACCTTGCGCAATATCAGGTGACTGCTTGTCATAAGCAACGAGAACTGCACAACCTTTATAGTCAATGCCGTAATCCGTATTGTCATATCCTATATAGCGAATCGTATCGCGCGCTACTTTAATATAATCCACATTCGCGGTTGTCGTAATCTCGCCTGCTAAAACCACAAGACCTGTATTTGTTAAAGTTTCAGCTGCAACCCGTGCTGTTGGATCTTGTTCTAGAATAGCATCAAGAATCGCATCAGATATCTGATCGGCTACTTTATCTGGATGACCTTCAGAAACAGATTCTGAGGTAAATAAATACTCACTCATAGTTTTTTCCAAGTTTTAAATTACGTAAAGCGTTTAGAATAGCAAAATATCCCGATTAAATACAATTATGCTATCAAGACTTCTCTTATCTTTCATTGCTATATTCTTTAAATTACCACTCTTTATGCTGCATGGACTGGGTGGGTTATTTGGAAGAATCGCTTATCAATTTGATCGTCGATTTAAAGAACGTATCGATGCAAATATAAAACGTGCTTTTGCCTCATTGGATAGAAACGATTTAAAAAAACTCACATCATTGGCAATTCGCGAAATCGGAAAATGCCTAATGGAAGCACCCGCTATTTGGTTTAATGCCCCTCAAAAGAATTTTCGCTGGGTCACACAATGTTATGGTTGGAACTATGTTGATGCTGCCCTCAAAAAGAAAAAAGGTATTATTTTTTTAACACCTCATCTTGGCTGTTTTGAAATTACCGCTCAGTACTATGCACACTTTCATCCCATCACTGTTCTTTTTAAACGTCCCAAACAAAAATGGTTAGCCAATATTGTTTTATCTGGCAGACGTCACTCACATATTCATCTTGCTGAAGCTAATATCCAAGGTGTAAAGCAATTAATGCAAGCATTAAAAAAAGGTGAAGCCATTGGCATATTGCCCGACCAAGTGCCCAATGAGGGCCAGGGGGTGTGGGCTCAATTTTTTAATACACCTGCCTATACAATGACACTTGTTTCGAAACTTGCAGAATCATCAAAAGCCACTGTTCTTATTGGTTTTGGTCATAGGCTTCCAAAGGGTCAAGGATATGAAGTTTTTATTGAGCCCCTCGGGTCTGATCATTCACCTCAAGGCATTAATGATCAACTTGAATTACTCATTCGAAAACATCCTACTCAGTATCTTTGGAATTATCAGCGGTTTAAAAAACCAAATAAATAAGAGACAATCATTTTATGAAACTTCATTTTACAAAGATGCATGGAATTGGTAATGACTTTATAGTACTCGATCATACAAGATCTCCTTTCCAATTAACTCAAGAGATCATTCAATCTTTATCTCATCGACAACTCGGTATTGGATTTGATCAGCTTCTGGTTGTTGAGGGTTCAACACTCAAAGATGTTGATTTCAAATATCGTATTTTTAATCAAGATGGTAGTGAAGTAGAACAATGTGGTAATGGTGCGCGTTGCTTTTATCGATTTGTAAAAGATAAACATTTAACTGAGAAAGAATTGATTCGCGTTGAAACAAAATCTGGTGTCATTGCATTGACTGAAGACCACGAACATATGATTGAAGTAAATATGGGTGCACCCATTTTTAATCCTAAACTGATTCCATTTATTTCCGATACAGAAAAAAATGAATACTCTATTTCTATAGAGTTGCCAGATCAAAAAGAAATGATAAATGTAGCTGTATTATCTATGGGCAATCCCCATGCAGTGATCACAGTTGAAGACATCGATAAGGCTCGCGTTAAAACAGTAGGTGCTTATTTGGAATCACATTCGCTTTTCCCAAAACGTGTGAATGTTGGATTTATGAAAATTGTAACGCCACATCATATTCGTTTACGTGTTTTTGAAAGGGGTGTGGGTGAAACGCTCGCCTGCGGAACTGGGGCGTGTGCTGCAGTAGTATCAGGGATTAAGCGTCATCTACTTACCTCCCCTGTAAAAGTTGATATGCCAGGGGGGTCATTATCTATTGATTGGAGAGGCGATACAAATCCTGTCATGATGAAAGGTCCGGCCGTAACCCTCTTCGAGGGAGATATTGAGATCGCTTAAATCTTATGGAACATAATCACTTCCAAAAAAGTTATATTGATTACCTCACCTTTGAAAAAGGGCTAAGCCATAATTCTATTAAAAGTTATACACACGATCTAATTCAACTTGTGACACTCGTCGAGCATGACCGTTTTGAGTCGATCACCATTCAAGATATTAGGCGCGCAAGCGCTAAACTTAATAGCCAAGGACTGCACGGTAAATCTATCGCCCGCATGCTATCTGCATGGCGAGGTTTTTTTGACTACCTTATTGAGCGCCATCAATTTAAAGAAAATCCTGTTAAAGAT
>JBEEPP010000127.1:0-3115 GCA_041191045.1 Pseudomonadota bacterium | reverse complement strand
CAAGCATCGCTAGAGACTTACATGAAAAAGATTTAATTTAGAATCATCCCTGCATTGCCCGACTGCAATCGGGCGTGCTATAAAACAACAAAGTTGGACATCAATAACAAAAGGATTTTACCAATGAATGGTCAAAATAGCAACAAAAAAGTTATATCAAATAATCAAGATGTTACTATAAATTATCAAGATACATTTTACATAATCCCACGTCACATCCGCCAGCTAGAAGGCATGACTTTAACTTTTCTCGATTTCTTCGAAACTATATTTCAATTCTGGAACAAGGGCAAAAGTTGTTTCCTTAGCAATTCAGTAATTAAAGAAAGAACTGGAATTGAATCAGACTCAAGAATTAATAAAGCTTTTCAATTTTTTGAAAAACATAATGTAATGAAACGAGTATATAAAAATAACAAAAGATATATTGTACCTGCCTTGAATCATGTTGAAATTGAAGATAACACGTTGGAAGAAAAAGTTATCCACATAAATAGTACAAAAATTATACCAGAGGGACATTCATGTCACCCAGGGGTATCTCTACAGAGAGAGGGGGGTATCTCTACAGAGAGAGGGGGGGTATCTCTGGAGAGAGACATAAATAAAGAAATAATAAATAAAGAAATTAATAGTGTGTGTAGTCACACACCACGCACCACCAAATTTTCTATTTTAGATCACAACCCTTTTGGTTTTACTGAGGAAACATTGAAGGGTTACTCGGATATGCGCAAAGCAATCAAGAAACCCTTAACGGAACAAGCATGGAAATTGATCTTAAAAGAAATTCAAAAAGCTGTAGACATGGGCTATACGGCACAAGATTGCATTGATGAGGCTATAATAAATTCATGGCAAGGATTCAAAGCAGACTGGATACACAATAGAAATACATCTAAAACGAAAAATAAAGCACCTACAATCGATTTTTATCAAATGGGAATATCAGACAAGCAGGAAAAAGAAAAAAAACGCTTAGAGGCCTCTAAAGACGCTTTGGCATTTCAACAGCTAAAAAAGGTTGTTCACACGGAAACAAGCAAAAATTCAATCTTACAAATGAAGGATGTTCTTAAAAATATTTATGAGAAGTGATATAATAATCAGGCGGTTTAACCGTACGTGTGAAATTCAGCATTTGCACCGCCCCTTCACAGGGGCACTTACTAAAATTGCCAACTCATTAAAAAAAATTCTGTTGCTGTTTGCTTGTAAGTAAGTCTTGAGCCATCGCAAAATATAAAAGATGTGTAGATACAATATCCAGATTTTGTTCTATGACTTATATATTTTTTGCACAATTGCTTTGATTTTTTTGCCATATCGAGAAAATTCAAATTTGTTTCTCTTATCTGTAACGCTACTGACATTTTTTTTAACTCTCCATAGTTGGTTAATTTGTAAAATTGCTACTATCTGTATAATAGTTAGTAGCAACAACCCACCGTAAATCAGGCATAAATCAATCATCTTTAGTTTTCATCTTTTTATAAATTGATAGAAATTCGTTTTCTAGTAACTTCATGCGCTCATCTTGTACACGAAAACGTTCTTTTGTGCCTTGAATTATTTTATGCAAAATAAAGAAGGTTCCAATATTACTAATTATTATCATCAAATAAGACATGCCAAGCTCCTAAAATGGGATATCGTCATCGGTTTCAAACA
Organism: Pseudomonadota bacterium; assembly: GCA_041191045.1. Lineage (GTDB taxonomy): Bacteria > Pseudomonadota > Gammaproteobacteria > Burkholderiales > Methylophilaceae > Methylopumilus. The sequence continues at coordinate 1,444 of JBEEPP010000127.1, read as the reverse complement.
ATGGTTTATCAAAATCAGTTTTTCTTTTATTGCCAACAGATTCAAGACTATCTCGTGATTGTTGATAATCGCTTTTACTAATAACACTAAAATCATTGATAATAATCTTTGTAGTCATTTTTGATATTCCATTGCTATCTTGGTATTCCTGATAGTCAATCGTTCCATCTACGTAAATTTTAGAGCCTTTTGTGACGGTTTTTTCAATGTTTTCAGCTAGCTTTCCGAATGACACTAAGTTATGCCAAAGTGTTGACTCAAAATAAGCGCCATTAGGATCTTTCTTTTTAACCATGGTTGCGACTGGAAACGTAGCAATTACTAACCCTGATTTCGTTGGTTTTATTTCTGGGTCTTTGCCAACTATGCCAAGCAAGATAACTCTAGCCAATGTCTTCATTTTTTATACTCCTTGTGTTGTTTGTTGTTATAGTTATTTAACATAGACATTACTTGATTCTGTGGATAATTTTTACTAGTTTTCAACAAGTTTACTAACAGTTTCTGTGGAAAACTTAATTATCTTTTCTCCTGTAAAAAAGCCCCTCATTATGTAACGAAGGGCGGGTCGAAGTGGAAGTGGAACCACTCTTAAATAGTACTATAGTTTTAGTGTACTGTCAACAATGCTTTATTAACTTAACATGCTTTTCTTTTCCTACTGTCACTTTTTCGATATATCCAAAGCTCTCTAATCTACTTATTGCGTCATATGTTGCATCGGGATTTGATGATATTTCTTTAGCTATTGCGTGACCGGTTGGCAATGCTTTACCTTGATTCAAATAAAAAAAGGCGTAAACCTTGTAATCGGTACGCCCTAAACGTTTGTCACGGAATATATCAAATGGGATTTCAGCTATCATGTTTTCACCTAAAACCCAAATTATATATTTATTTTTAAAATTTAATAGTCATAACACTGAGTATCGCATGTTTGACCGTTGCCAAATGCGTCTTCACTACAATAAGTTTTACAATGTTGACTTGCATGAACCACACCAATTAACATTAAACTAATCATTAATAATTTCATTTCTTTTCTCCAGTTAATATATTTATTTTCTTCAATCCCACCAACACACTCCCTTAATATGTCGTTATCTCGTGCGTGTTATATTTCGTACCCTCTTACTTCCATCATATCAATAAAGCTCACGGCAGACATAAGGGCTTCATCAAAAGTGGCCTCAAATTCATAACCCCAAATTAATTCACCACATGGTTTTTTAATATCTACAGTGTAACCGCTATTTGTTGTTTCGTAGATTGTAATATCAATACCTTTGTATTCTTTATCAGTGCTACTTATGTAGTTCATTCTCTTTCCTCCCATGCGTTAACCAACTAAATATTTATTTTGCTTTTGCATATTATGTAAAGCTTGCGTACTGTAAGCATAAGCCAACATGCAGCCAGTGATGCCAACCACCACAAGTAAAGC
>JBEEPP010000126.1:0-3115 GCA_041191045.1 Pseudomonadota bacterium | reverse complement strand
AATAGTCTTTCCATTCCCATACTTTTTCTAAAAACTTTTCTCGGCCTAGGTCATGTCTTGAAATACCTTCTTTATCAAGCTGTCTTTCAACCACGATTTGTGTCGCAATACCTGCGTGATCAGTACCAGGCTGCCATAGCGTATTATCTCCTTTCATGCGGTGATAACGTGTTAATGCATCCATAAGTGTTTGGTTAAATCCATGCCCCATATGTAACGTTCCTGTTACATTGGGTGGCGGCAATAAAATACAAAATGAATGATTATTTTTTGTATCTAAGCCTGCTTGGTAAAAGCCTTTTGATTCCCAAAAGTTATACCATCGACTTTCAATATCTTTTGGGCTAAAAGGTTTAGAGAGATTATTTTCCATGAATAAAACACATAGAGGATTTGTTAAAGATTCATTTTAACATAGGGATAATTGATATCAGGCCTCATGGCAGATGTCTGCCATAAAAATCACTTAGAACATACGGCGCAGGATGGATCTTTTTTAAGTTGAATATTTTTCCATTGCATCGATTTCACATCTAGCAATAATAAGCGGCCCTCTAAAGACTCGCCAATACCTAAAATAATTTTCATCACTTCAGCGGCTTGCGAAGTACCAATCATACCAACGGTAGGAGAAAAAACACCATTGTCAGCACAGCGTGTTTCATTGCGATCACCTGTATCAGGGAATAAACAATGATAACAAGGGCTCTTATCATGCCTCATATCAAAGACACTGATCTGACCTTCAAATCCTACAGCAGCTCCAGAAACTAAAGGCTTTTTTAACTCTACTGCAATTCGATTAAGTGCATAACGTGTAGCAAAATTATCTGAACCATCAATAATGACATCGACATCTTTTGCAATCACTTTCATGCTCGCTTCAGTTTGTTTGTTTGTCACTGCAATGACTTCTATATCTGGATTAAGTAATTGAATAAATTGCTTTGCGGAAAAAGCTTTATTAATACCTACAGATTGTGTGTCATGAATGATTTGTCTTTGAAGGTTACTTAAATCTACATCATCAAAATCACATATGGTTATTTTTCCAATACCGGCAGCAGCGCAATACATTGCAATGGGCGCACCTAAACCGCCTGCACCTACAATTAGAATATGGCTATGAAGAAGTTTTTCTTGCCCTTGATACTCAATATCAGGCAATAAAATATGACGGCTATATCGGAGAAGTTGCTGATCATCCATGAATGCATTAAACATTAATTAAAGTTGAAATGACTATATCGTCAATTAACTGTGGATTCAATGCATTTAAAAACTGGGGTGGCTGATGGGGCTCGAACCCACGACAACAGGAATCACAATCCTGGACTCTACCAACTGAGCTACAGCCACCAATGAACTATGAAATTGGCCTGCCCGACAGGAATCGAACCTGTAACCCCCAACTTAGAAGGTTGGTGCTCTATCCAGTTGAGCTACGGGCAGCTTAACAACACAAAGCGTGTTACAGAAAATCCTTTTTTCTATAGTAAGTAAGATGCTAAATCTGGTCGGGGTGGAGAGATTCGAACTCCCGACATCCTGCTCCCAAAGCAGGCGCGCTACCAGGCTACGCTACACCCCGAGGGCGAGAATATAGCCTAATTAAGGGTTTAGGTCAAATCAAAGGGGCGGCTTAGGCCCCATGATTTCTTCTATTTACGTAGGTTTAGCGGCTTTTTTATGGCCTGACTTACCCTTCTTACCTTTACATGCATTGAGCTCATCTCTGGTCAATGTCCCGTCATGATCTTTATCCATAAGATCGAAATCTTCCTTGCAAACGGCTTTGGCCTCTTCGCGATCAAGCGTTCCATCACGATCAATATCTGCTTCATCAAATGATTTTTTTGTATGCATCTTGCAATGCCCACCCGTGCCGTCATGGTCTGCAAAAATAGGTGCATTGAACCCAAAAATTAATGCCAATGAAACTAACCAAAAACTTTTTTTCATCATTTTTAACTCCCTTAAAAAATAATCTAGATTAATCATACTCTTCGACGACTCTTCTTACAAAAGATTCAGTCCTTATGAAACATAGTTAAAAGTCCAATATGTTAAAATGTTATTTTTAAATTCATAGATCAATCCATGTCAGCCAAGATAATTGACGGAAAAACAGTTGCTGAAAATCTTCTTCAAGTTCTTAAACAAGAAATTGATATGAGATTAAAAAAAGGCATTCGAAATCCCAGTTTAGCGGTCATTCTTTTGGGCTCTGATCCTGCATCATCCATCTATGTTAGGAATAAACGTTTAGCTTGTGAAAAAATTGGCGTGAAATCGATTGCTTATGATCTGCCTGATACAACGTCTGAAAAAGAACTTATCACACTTATTGAAACATTAAATAATGATGCCAATATTGATGGCATCTTAGTTCAGTCGCCTTTACCGGATCACATCAACAATGATGTCATTTTTGAAACCATTTCGCCGCGTAAGGATGTGGATGGATTTCATCCCAAAAATATTGGCCTCTTAGCTATAAGACAACCCCAATTAAGATCGTGCACACCCTTTGGTGTGATGAAGCTTATTGAGGCCACTCAGCTCCCAACAAGAGGGCTTGATGCAATAGTAGTTGGTGCGTCTAACCATGTCGGTCGGCCTATGGGTTTAGAGCTACTTTTGGCTGGCTGTACCGTGACGATATGTCATCGTCATACTCAACATCTCCAGCAAAAAATCGAATTGGCAGATATTGTTGTAGCAGCAGTGGGAATTCCTGGGCTTATTAAAGGAAGCTGGATTAAGCCTGGTGCCATAGTAATTGATATTGGTATTAGTAGGCTTGATGACGGAAAAATAGTAGGAGATGTTGAGTTTGATATCGCTAAAACAAGAGCTGGTTTTATTACCCCCGTTCCAGGAGGAGTGGGGCCTATGACGGTGGCTACATTAATGGAAAATACGCTTCTCGCACAAAAGTTGTCTACCCCATAAATAGTCAGAAAAATACCTCAATTACATCTTGCTTTCATAGTCGATCAGTGTAAACTTTCGCGATTATTTTCATTTGTTTTTACTTTAGGATTAAAAAATGGCAGTTAAAAAAGTAGCTAAAAAAGTTGTTGCTAAGAAAAAAGCTCCAGTCAAAAAAGTT
>JBEEPP010000125.1:0-3138 GCA_041191045.1 Pseudomonadota bacterium | reverse complement strand
TACCATCATTGCTTTTTTAACACTTGCAGCTCTGGAAATTGTTTTAGGCATTGATAACATTATTTTAATTGTCGTTATTGTTAATCGCCTTCCATTAGAAATACGTCAATCAGTCCGTCGATTTGGATTATTCTTCGCGCTAATCTCGCGGGTTTTATTGCTGCTCACTTTATCTTGGGTCATGGGTTTAACAGAGACACTGTTTACTATATATTCGCAAGAAATTTCTGGTAAAGATTTAGTTTTATTCTTCGGGGGCTTATTTCTTTTCTGGCAAGCTTGCACGGAAATTTATCTTGAAGTTGAAGGAAAAGAAGAATCTAAAAATAAAATCAATTCTTCAAACCTTAAATCAAAATCTACTCAGAAGATTTTTTGGGGTGCTATTCTCCAAATTAGTTTTCTTAATATGGTTTTCTCACTAGATAGTGTGATTTCTGCAGTTGGCTTAGTCAATGAAATCTCGATCATGATTGCTGCTATTTTAACGTCTGTTCTTTTTATGCTTTTAGCTGATAGGCCTACCAGTGATTTTATCCATCGCTATCCATCAATTAAAATTTTAGCGTTATCTATGTTAATACTTGTTAGTCTTATTTTGATTACTGAAAGTTTTGATATCCATATTCCAAAAGAATATGTTGGTTTTGCAGTTGCATTTTCTCTTGGGGTAGAAGGCCTAAATATCAGAGCTCGCCATAAAAAGAAAGCGTCTGACTAACACAATAATTTATCGTTTTGAAGTAACTCTCCAAACACGATTACCTACATCATCAGCAATAAGTAAATTTCCTTTTTTATCAATCACCAATCCCACAGGTCTTCCATACGCTTCATCACCCACCACAAAATTGGTAACAATATCGATTGGTAATCCTTGAGGTTCATTATCTTTAAAAGGTATATAAACGACTTTATAACCACTTCTTGGCTTTCTATTCCAAGAGCCATGCTCACTTATAAATACGCCATAGTTATAGGGCGATTTGAATTGTGAAATATCCGAAAATACTAAGCCCAATGCTGCGACATGCGCGCCTAGCGCATAATCAGGTGAACGAGGATTTAGATTACTTGGCATAGGTTCTTTCACACGAGGATCTTTATGATTTTTATAATATACGTAAGGCCATCCAAAAAAATCGCCATCATGAACAGAGGTTAAATAATCGGGTACTAAATCATTACCTAATGCGTCCCTTTCATTTACTACTGTCCATAATTCACCTGAAGTTGGATGCCATGCAAGGCCATTGGGATTTCTTAAGCCTGATGCGTAAACTCGTTTTTGTTTTGTTTTAAGATCAATTTCTATAATTGAGGCTCTGTCATTTTCTTGATCAAGTCCATGCTCGCCAATATTACTATTAGATCCAACTGTGACATAAAGCTTTGTTCCATCTAGTGATGCAATGATATTTTTCGTCCAATGAGAATTAATCTCGCCTTCTGGTAAATCTACAATTTTTTCTGGGGGGTATTTTTTAGTATCAATGCTTAAATCGCCTAACTCATAATGAAAGCGCAAAATAGCATCAGTATTGGCCACATATAAATCATTGCCAATCAATGCCATGCCAAAAGGTGAATGTAATCGAGTTAAAAAATCATTAGCTAGTTCAGCAACCCCATCATCATTTTTGTCACGAAGTAGTGAAATTTTGTCTGGGCTATCATTACCAGCGCCAGCGCGTTTCATGATGAATCCTGCTATAAGATCCTTTAATCCTTGTGCTTTTTTAGGAGGTTGCTTATTGCTTTGAGCAACAAGAATATCTCCATTAGGTAAAACATATAGCCAACGGGGATGTATGAGTTCCTTTGAATAAAGATTGATCGCAAAATTATCATTAACAACAGGTGTCATGTGTTCTGGCCATTTTGATGCTTTTGCAATATTCACTGTAGGGATGATTGATACGCTTGGCTCAGGCAATTGAGGATGTACTCCTAAACTCGACGGAGGCAAATCTGAAGAGGGAATTGTTTGGCAAGAAAAGAGAATGCCCAACATAAAAATACTTAATATTTTTTTCATGGCCTTATTTTATAGAATTGTTAATGTTTTAGCTCAATCCTTCTCTAGGGTCAGTATATGTCCTCATGACGTCTTAACTTGACACTCGCTAATCTATGTTTGATTTATAATACTTATCACATACTTAAAAAGAATTCATTGGATTTATCACAATAAGAGGCATAAAGTTGATTCATAAAAACTATTTATGAGGCGCTAAAAATGAAATCAAAAAAAGAAATTAAAACTTCGAAGAGTCAAGGAAAAAAGACCGATTTACAAAAAACAAAGGTTTTAAAAAACTTAGATGAAAATATTTATGTATGCAAACAAGATGATAAAGACTGCTGGCATAGATACTCATTTGCAATGGGAGACTGTGTTTAATTAAAAGATAACAAAATAGAGTATTTGATAGGCCCTATTAAACTTTAATGACAACCTCTAGATTCTCAACCATACATAGAAGTTGATATGTGAAAACTATTTCTGCTCGCCAAGTAAATTTGATAGAAAACGATTAATTGCTGGCCAAAACATATGGGAAATTGTAAGGGCCATTAAAATAGAAAAAATGATATTTAAATATTCGATATGTAAATTCTCAAAAAGTACAAAATAAGCAAAAAGAGTAACTGGCAGGGTAAAAATAATTAAAAATAAAAGATCTCGCAAAGAAGTAATTCCTATGTTAATTAGGGCTCTAATGCCATGCAAAAAACAGAAATAAAAAGCAAACCAAAAAAGCGGCTGCAAAAAGCTGGCTAGAATAAGAGTTATTAGAAACTCTAAAAAAAGAAAAATTTTATCTTTTTTTGTAATGACATTACTTATATAAACAAGAAATAGAAAACTAAAGCTAAAGAAAAGTGTAAGTATTTTAAGAACAAGGAATACATTCGCGTTAATTTCAAAATTGACTAACATATCAAAAATTTTTTTAACATCATTTTCAAAAAAAATGACTGGCAGTAATGTCATAGCAAAGCCCCATGATACCTTCATCATTTGAGAAACTTTTTTTAAATATGTAAGATCGCTTTCTCCAAAATGGAAAATAGACATTAAGATTAAGGCAAATAATCCAAGTACAGGGCTTTGAAACCAAAGAAGCAAGCCTA
>JBEEPP010000124.1:0-3150 GCA_041191045.1 Pseudomonadota bacterium | reverse complement strand
GCCCCTAAAATATCGATTCCTTTTTGTCCTTGCGCTTCATTAAAAAGATTTTCTAATTTGCCTTTGGTTGGCCATTGCCAATCCACTTTATCTTCTAAAAAAATAGACGTACTTTCTTTGAGTGTTGCGGGCGAAGTATTATTAGTTGTTTGTGTTTGAGCTGCAACTACCTTTCGGTTATATGCTTCCTCTGTATATTTCTCTCTATAAGCTTTGGGATTGTCTAAATGTGCAACACCCCCTGATACTGGTTTTGTTTGAGGCTGAGTCTCAGTATTTGCAATAGCTTCTTCATTATTTTTCAATGGTGAAGTAACAACCTCTTCATTTTTTTTAATTTCATTCGAAGTTGTAACGGGATTGTTTGTTTTAACTTGGTCAAATTTTATTTTGTCACCTACTTTAATAGCATAGGGCTCTTTAATATCATTTGCTTGAGCGACTTCTTTGTAATAGAAGCCACAATCAAGACTTAAGCTGTAAAGCGTATCACCTGGTTTGACGATATAAGTATCAGGACATGGTTGACTAGAGTCTCTTTTAACTCTCGTGACAGGTTTTTTTTGCACTACTGTGGATTTCTCAGTAGCTATTCTTTTTTCAGTCACTGGCGCAGGTGCATTAGATGCACAACCAGCAATTAAATAAGCTAGCGCCAAGTAAATAATAAAAAAATTCAATCTCATTTAAAGTTATTCATCCATGTTTTTAAATCATTAATTTGATTATGTCTTGTAAGATCTGCATGAATAGGAGAGATAGATACAAAATCATGACCCACTGAATAAAAATCAGTACCTTCCCCACCATCGTTAGGAAGACCTGCAGCCCCAACCCAATATAAAGTATTGCCATCAGTATCTTCTGTTTTATTCACAGGTTCTGCTTTATGTCTTTTTCCAAGTCTTGTGATGTGTATGCCTTGAATTTTTTCTAAAGGGATATCAGGGACATTTATATTTAATAGCATCGCATCTTGAGGTTTATTTTTTTGGTAATGCAAAATGAGATCAACTGTAATAGATGCAGCAGTTTCAAAATGTGTTGCTTCATGCTGCGACATCGATATAGCAAAAGAAGGGATATCTAATAAATAACCTTCCATCGCTGCTGCGACTGTGCCAGAGTAGATTGTGTCGTCACCCATATTGGCACCATTATTAATACCCGAGATCACCATATCTGGCACTTTGTCTAATAATCCTGTTAAAGCTAAATGCACACAATCCGTAGGCGTGCCATTGGTATGATAATAATCTTTTTCAACTTCTGTCACTTTAAGAGGGCGGTCAAGCGATAGGGAGTTACTTGCGCCGCTTCTATTGCGATCAGGCGCAACAATTGTGACGTGTGCGATTTTTTTTAAATAGCTTGCAAGTATTTTAATGCCTGGCGCATCATAACCATCATCATTAGATAAAAGAATATTCATATTACGGACGATTAGCTTTCACGTAAAACGCTACACATAAAAAAAATACAATACTTAAAAAAACTTCAAGAAGCGCTATTTTAGATGATAGACCTTGATCAGAATAGGATCTCACAACGCCTTCAATAAAATAAATTAAAATCAGCATACCTGACCATTTGTAAGTATAAATTTTCCCTTTAAGAATACCCATCAGTGAGATGAGCAGCGGTATGATTTTAAGAACTAACCATGAGCTCTGATTTTTAAAGGGCGCCAAAAATAATTCCCAAGAGCATAAAAGAAAAATAAGGCAGATTAAGCTAACAGAAGCCCCTAATTGAAGATAATTCTTCATGCTGAAAGTTTAAGCGCGATTTCAGCTAATCTTTTTCCCATCGCAAGACATATTTTTTTTTCATCTTCGGATATAGGCGCTTTATTTGATTCCCCCGCTACGTGGGATGGCCCGTAAGGTGTGCCACCAGTTTTGGTGCTACTTAATTCCGGCACTGAATAAGGAACACCCACAATTACCATACCTAAATGAAATAATGGAAGTTGCATACTAAGCAGTGTGGATTCATTACCGCCATGGTGAGAACCTGATGATGTAAATACACAAGCAGGCTTTCCAATAAGATTTCCATTTAACCATAAAGGTATAGTGCTATCGATAAAATATTTTAGAGGTGCTGCCATATTGCCAAATCTTGTGGGGCTTCCCAAGGCAAGCCCAATACACTCCTCAAGGTCTTTGTGCTCTACATAAGGAGGACCCTCGCTAGGAATATTGTCTTCTAAAGTCTGAATGGTAGACGTGACTTTTGGAACAGTTCGAATTCTGGCTTTTACACCAGGAATAGACTCAATACCTCTCGCAATAAATGCGGCCATTTCTCCGACAGCACCTCCATGAGAGTAGTAAAGGACTAAAACTTCTTTCATTAGATTTTTTTTGCTAACTGGATGGCGTCGCCGATATAAGTTGCCGGCGTTAATTGAAGCAGTCCATTTTTAGCTTCTTGAGGAATTTCAAGTTGCTGAATAAACTCTTGTATCACTTCTTTGGATATATGGTCTTTGCCGCGCGTCAATTCTTTTAGTTTTTCGTATGGATTTGCGATGCCATACCTTCTCATGACTGTTTGAATAGGCTCAGCTAAAACTTCCCAAGCATGATCCAGATCACCAGATAATTTTTTTGCATTAATTTCTAATTTATTAAGACCTTTAAGACAAGATTCAATTGCAAGCGATGTATATCCAAAACCTAAACCAATATTTCGAATGACGGTTGAGTCTGTTAAATCTCTTTGCCATCTTGAGATCGGAAGTTTTTCTGAAAAGTGACCTAATAAGGCATTTGCAATACCAAGGTTACCTTCTGAATTTTCAAAATCGATAGGGTTTACCTTGTGTGGCATAGTGGATGAGCCCACTTCATTTTCTTTGAGCTTTTGTTTGAAATAACCAAGTGAAATATAACCCCAAATATCGCGATTAAGATCGATGAGAATCGTATTCATTCTTATCATGTTTTGAAAGAGCTCTGCCATGTAATCGTGAGGCTCAATCTGCGTTGTATAGGGATTAAAAGTTAGGCCAAATGATTGTACAAATGTTTTTGAAAAAGCTTGCCAATCAAATTCGGGATAAGTTGTCATATGCGCATTGAAGTTACCTACGGCACCATTAATTTTTCCTAGAATTTCTTGTGATTTAAATTGTTCAATTTG
>JBEEPP010000123.1:0-3156 GCA_041191045.1 Pseudomonadota bacterium | reverse complement strand
TTTTACGATGGACGAAGGTTTATCAAAAACAGTCACCGAAACATTTGTAAGTTTGTATAAAGAAGGACTTATCTATCGAGGCAAACGTTTGGTGAATTGGGACATTCAATTACAAACAGCTGTATCTGATTTAGAAGTCGTTCAAGAAGAAGAGGATGGGTTCTTGTGGCATATTCAATATCCACTCGCATCGGGCAAAGGCCACTTAACAGTTGCCACGACAAGACCTGAAACGATGTTGGGTGATGTGGCGATTATGGTTCATCCAGAAGATGCGCGCTATGAAAAATTAGTTGGCCAAATGGTCAAGCTTCCTTTATGTGATCGTGTGATTCCAATCATTGCAGATGATTATGTAGATCAAACATTTGGGACAGGTGTTGTGAAAGTAACGCCAGCACATGACTTTAATGACTATGCAGTAGGTATGCGTCATAAGCTTCCTATGATAAGTGTGTTGACACTCGATGGACATATAAATGAATCAGCACCAAAAATTTATCAAGGCTTAGAGCGATTTGCTGCGCGCAAAAAAATTGTAGAAGATTTAGATGCGCAAGATTTTCTTGTTAAAACTGAAAAACATAAACTGAAGATTCCGCGTGGCGATAGAACAGATGTAGTGATCGAACCAATGCTGACAGATCAATGGTTTGTTGCCATGACAAAAAAAAGCCATGATGGAAAAAGCATTACAGAAAAAGCACTCGACGTTGTAAGAACAGGCGAGATTAAATTTTTCCCTGATAATTGGGTGAATACTTATAACCAGTGGTTAAACAATATTCAAGATTGGTGCATTTCAAGACAACTTTGGTGGGGCCATCAAATACCTGCTTGGTATGGAGAACAAGGCCAAGTATGGGTTGCGCATAATGAAGAGGAAGCAAAAGCGCTCGCTTTAAAAGAAGGTTACCAAGGCCATTTAAAACGTGATCCAGATGTTTTAGATACCTGGTATTCTTCAGCGCTTTGGCCTTTTTCAACGCTTGATTGGACGCCTGACTATCCGAAAGTATCAAATCCAGCGCTCGATCTTTATTTGCCATCCACAGTATTAGTGACAGGTTTCGATATTATCTTTTTCTGGGTAGCGCGAATGGTGATGATGACAAAACATATCACTGGAAAAATTCCCTTTAAGCATGTGTATGTGCACGGATTGATTCGTGATGCAGAAGGCCAGAAGATGAGTAAATCAAAAGGCAATGTTTTGGACCCTATTGATTTAATTGACGGCATCTCATTAGAAGCGCTCATAGAAAAAAGAACCACGGGCCTTATGAATCCAAAGCAAGCCGAATCGATTACTAAAAAAACACGTAAAGAATTTCCAGAAGGCATAGCGGCTTTCGGCACTGATGCACTTCGTTTTACTTATGCGAGTTTAGCGAGTCCTGGACGTGATATTAAATTTGATCTTCAGCGTTGTGAAGGCTATCGAAACTTTTGTAATAAATTATGGAATGCGACGCGATTTGTATTGATGCATTGCGAAGGTAAAGAAAATGGTTTTGGCGAATGTGTGGATGGCTATCTAGAATTTTCAAAAGCTGATCGTTGGATCGTGAGCGCATTACAAGAAAGAGAAGCAGCGATTGAGAAAGCATTTGCAGATTATCGATTTGATTTATTATCCCAAGAGCTTTATCAATTTGTATGGGACGAATTTTGTGATTGGTATCTTGAAGTGGCTAAAGTTCAGTTGCAAATCGGTAATGAAGCCGAACAAAGAGCAACACGTAGAACACTTTTGCGCGTTCTTGAAACGACCTTAAGATTAATACACCCAGTGATGCCTTTTATTACTGAAGAAATATGGCAAACAATAGGGCCGATGAATGGTAAGTCCGGGCCTTCAATTATGCTGGAACCATATCCTCAAAGTGACAATAAGAAAATCGATCAAGCAAGTATTCAATGGATGTTAATTTTAAAAGAGATGGTCGACGTATGCCGAAAACTTCGCGGCGAAATGAACATTTCTCCGGCACAGAAAATTCCACTTGTCATTTCTGGGGATAAAAAATCACTTGAGCTATATGCACCTTATCTTAAAGCGCTCGCTAAATTAACCAACGTCGAGATTATGGATGAACTCCCTACGATGGATGCCCCAGTCATGCTAGTGAAAGATTTTAAGTTAATGCTTAAAGTTGAAGTGGATACAGCAGAAGAAAAAGAAAGAATTACAAAAGAACTGAATCGTATTCAAATTGAAATACAGAAAGCTAAAGGTAAGTTAGAAAATGCTAGCTTTATTGATAAGGCGCCTGAAGCAGTTGTCCTTCAAGAAAAAAAACGCTTAGAAGAATTTACAGAGACTTTTGAAAAGTTAGAAGCACAGCTAAAAAAATTAGCTTAAATGACGTTTTTTGATAAAGAAGGTAATGATGCCATCGTCATCTTGAAGAGATAAAAGCTCGTGGCCTGTCTGACGACAAAATGCATCAAAATCTTTTTTACTTCCAGGGTCTGTTGAGATAATTTTTAAGATCTGATCAGATTGAATTTCATTTAAACCTTTTTTACATCGCAAAATAGGCAACGGACATTTAAGCCCTGTCGCGTCTACTTCATGATCATAATGCATATTATTTCAGTACTGAAAAAGTATACCCAGCATTTGCCCAAGCAATGACACCACCAGCTAAGTTATACACATCATGATACTCATGTTCAGCAAGATAAGACGCTGCGTGCGCTGAACGAATGCCGCTATGACAATAAAAAACAATGCTAGATTTTTTAGGGAGCTTATCAAATGCTTGGGGAAGGTTAGCAAGGGGGATATGTTTTGCTCCTTCGATGATACCTCTTGCAACTTCGTCATCATTTCTTACATCAATTAGAACTAGATCATTTTGTTTGATCATGCCATGTAGAGTTTCGGCATCTATAGTCATGAAAGCACTCATAAGAAAAGCTTATATATTAAAGAATTTTTTGAATAATGAGAGCGATCACGTTTGTGGCAGCAAGTGCTTGTAAGCCCCAGAGTGTGTATTTCATACCTTGGACTCTAAGTTCCATATTAGGCGTTGCTTCTAGGAAAGCTTTTGCATAATAAAGTCGACCTGCAGTGAACAAGCCACCTAGGAGTAAAACGATTGTCCAATGAATATGATTTGCTTCAAGACATCCCAAGAGGATAAG
>JBEEPP010000122.1:0-3164 GCA_041191045.1 Pseudomonadota bacterium | reverse complement strand
TTGTAAGTTACAGTTCACCACAAAAATGAGGTTATCGAGTTTTTCACGTGACGCTAATGAAATCGCACCGAGTGACTCAGGCTCATCCATTTCGCCGTCACCACAGAAGACCCATACTTTACGATCGGATGTATCAGCAATACCACGATCGTGTAAGTACTTTAAGAAGCGCGCTTGGTAAATCCCCATGATGGGACCTAAGCCCATGGATACTGTTGGGAACTGCCAGAAATCAGGCATAAGCCATGGGTGAGGGTAGCTAGATAATCCTTTGCCTCCTGTTTCCATGCGGAAATTAGAAAGCTGCTCTTCGTTGATACGACCCTCTAAATAAGCTCTTGCATAAACACCGGGTGATGAGTGACCTTGGAAATAGACAAGATCGCCTTGGAATTTATCATTCGCCGCCCTAAAGAAATGATTGAAGCCTACGTCATATAAAGTAGCTGCCGATTGGAAGCTTGCAATATGACCGCCGACACCCGGCGATTTTTCATTCGCACGCAATACAGTCATGACTGCATTCCATCTAATGAGGGCACGGATGCGACGTTCCATATCAGGATTACCTGGATGACGTTGCTGGAGGTGGGTCGGTATGGTGTTAAGGTATGCGGTGGTCGCGTTATATGGCAAATTAGCCCCAGAGCGTCGCGCTTGATCAATCATCGATTCAATCAAGAAGTGAGCGCGTTCTACACCTTCCGTTTCAATGACGGCATTAAGAGCGTCAAGCCACTCTTGCGTTTCTTGATTGTCGATATCGGGTATAGATGCCATGTTTTAATATAACTCCAGAATTTTTATTAAGGACGCTAACGGTATAATAAGTGCTTTATTTACCTAGTGCCTAAAGGGGTTTTAAATTTTGTGAGTGACAACGCGCTGAATGAACTCATATAGCCTTAAGTTTGGCGTTTTTAAGGCTTTGGGTCAAGTAAAAAAGTAGGTTAAAAGTGTGAAAAAAAGTAATATTCTATTGATTATATTGATATTTTTTAATAGACGTTCATTTAAGGATGAAAGCTTATGGCGATTCAAATTGTACAAAAAAGAGGTTTAGCAACAGAAAAAAACATCAAAGGGACTCACCATCTTTTTGTGTTGGATAGTGCCACTTTAAAAACATTTCCGTTTCATAAAGAGCTTGATCGAAAACTCAAACGTACCCATAAAAAAAGGGAGAGTTTGGCTCAATCGCCTGTCACTATTGAGAGTCAGGATGGGCATTTTTTAAGTTTTATACTTTTAGACAAAAAAAATAATACGTTTCAACGCCACACTGCAATTCGAAAAGCATTACAACCCTTACTTTCAGAAAATCCTGAGATGCTTTCCATCGCAGTCTTTGGCGATGCAGCTCTCAAAGAGCTCAATGCACGTGCTGCTATTTATGTAGCACTCATGAATAGTCAAACCTTACCGAGTCGTAAGAAAGAAAATCTTAAAAAAAATATCAAATCGATTGAATTATTTGGGATCGAGATACAAGATAAATTTATTGAAGAAATAGCGATTGTTAATGGCAATACTTTGACACGTGAACTCACGATGTTGCCACCTAATGAACTCACACCTTCCATATACCGCACAAAAATTAAATCACTCGCAAAATCAAACGGCTGGAAAATAGAAGAGTTTGATATGACGAAATTAAAAAAGATGGGTGCAGGTTCTTTTGTGGCCGTAGGCCAAGGTTCTGAACCGCAAGATGCAGCGATTGTGCATCTGACTTACAAGCCTAGACAAATTAAAAAAACGATTGCGGTGATTGGTAAAGGTATTTGTTTTGATACAGGCGGACACAATCTCAAACCTGCACGCTATATGCATGGTATGCATGAAGATATGAATGGTTCTGCAGTCTCGCTCGGTATTTTATTAACTGCAACACTTTTAAAATTACCTATTCAAATTGATTGTTGGTTAGCGATTGCACAAAATCATATTGGACCTAAAGCGTATAAACAAAATGATGTGGTGAAATCTCTTAATGGCACCACGATTGAAATTATTCATACTGATGCCGAGGGGCGAATGGTCTTAGCAGATACTTTAACTTTAGCATCCCGTTTAAAACCTGACATGATGATGGACTTTGCAACACTCACAGGAAGCATGGCAACAGCATTGGGTGATCGTTACAGTGGTGTTATTTCAAATCGCGCTGAGTTATCTTGTTTGGCTGTCGGTGCGGGAAGTGATTCAGGCGAACGTATTGCTGCATTCCCATTTGATGAAGATTATGAAGAAGATCTTGAAAGTGGTATAGCCGATATCAAACAATGCACGCTTGAAGGTGGTGCTGATCATATTCATGCGGCACGTTTTTTAAATCGATTTATTGAAAAAAATGTACCGTGGTTACATACCGATCTTTCATCAAGTAATCGAAAGGGTGGTCTCGGTGCTGCAATAAGTGAAGTGAATGGATTTGGTGTTAATTTTGGCATTCAAGTTTTGAAAAAAGTGTTACAAAAGTAATTTTAAAATTTTGCCCTCGTAGCTCAGTGGATAGAGCATCCCCCTCCTAAGGGGAGGGTCACACGTTCGATTCGTGTCGAGGGCGCCACTCTTTGAAGGTAGAATTTTTTATGCAAATCACAGAAGACTTTTTGAAATGGATATCAAAAATTAATTTGATAGATATTTCTATTATTATTTTTTTTATTATTAATGCAGGCCTCTTAATGTTCTTTGCTTTTAAAGCCATTAAAGCATTAATGAAGTTATACAAAAAAGATAATCAGTGAATGTAAGTTAATGCCACGATCATAAATTTTTTATGGGATTACTTTGACTCATAAAAAATTAAGACTAATTTCATCATGCCAATTTTTGAAAAACGTAAAAATCTCATCGTAGATACTAAAAGTATTGTCTTCCTTTGCGCTCTGATATTGCTTATTTTTAGCCTATCTAGTCATGCAGATGATGACAAAGAATCGTCTCAATCCTCTTCTGCTTTAAAGTTAAGTGGTTATTTAGAGAGCTATTATGTGAACCCCCGTCACAATGATGGCGATCTTCCAAGCTACGTCTATAGCTATCAACAAACAGAGCAAGTGAATATTAATCTTGGTCTTATTCAAGCCAAATATTCAAGCGAAGACTTTCGCGCTAACCTAGGTTTGGCTTCTGGTACTTTTATGCGCGCAAACTAT
>JBEEPP010000121.1:0-3170 GCA_041191045.1 Pseudomonadota bacterium | reverse complement strand
AAAGAGACTGGATTGATGTGATTGGTCAAAAAGATGTTCCTGGCAGACCTTCCTTATATGCAACAACAAAACATTTTTTAAATGATTTTAACTTAAGATCTATATCCGAGCTTCCTGATATCGAAAGCTTCCTCCAAAATGAAATTCCTTTGAATGTCTAACGTTAAGTCATCAGAAACTTAATTACCTTATGCGTTCACAAGATCAAGATCCATCTAAAGACAGCAAGCAAACAAGTCCAACAAAAACTCAGCGCCTACATAAACTCCTCGCTCAATCTGGCATTGGATCTAGACGAGAAATGGAAAAATATATTGAAGCGGGTCGTGTGCATGTAAATGACAGCGCAGCTACCTTAGGCCAATTGATCCATGAGCATGACATCATTAAGATTGATGGAAAAACGACACATCTTTTCTTTGATTTAAAATTCCCTAAAATTCTTATCTACCATAAGCCTGAAGGTGAGATTGTTTCTGTAAGTGACCCTCAAAAAAGAACCACAGTATTCTCAAAGCTACCTAGAATTAAGAATGAAAAATGGATTTCGATAGGGCGTCTTGACATCAATACTTCAGGGCTCCTTATGTTTACTACTTCAGGCGATCTTGCTAATCGCCTCATGCACCCAAAATTTGAAATTGAACGTGAATATGCTGTTCGTATCTTTGGCGAATTAACTGAAGAGCAAATATCAAAGTTAAAATCAGGCGTTAAGTTAGATGATGGCCTCGCAAAATTCGATGAAATTCGTTATCAAGGTGGCGAAGGAGCTAATCGCTGGTATCAGGTCATACTAATGGAAGGTAGAAATCGAGAAGTTAGGCGCTTGTTTGAATATTTTAATTTGCCCGTGAGTCGTCTCATTCGAACCAGATTTGGCCCTGTGTCTCTGCCATCTCGGGTAAAAAGAGGCATGATGCTAGAGCTTGAAGTGAAAGAAGTTGAAAAAATTTTAAAATGGCTAGACATGCCTTTTTCGATGGTCAGCCGTAATGAAAGTCTCAACAAAGTTAAAGCGCGGAAAAAACATGCGCATCCATCACCCTATGCGCCGAAAGTGAAGCTTGATCGAAAAGCTATGTTAGATAAAAAGATTAAAAAGATTGGAAGAAAACCAGTTAAGAGAAGAATCAGAAGTGATTCTGATATTAAAAAAATCTAATCAGGTAATTGAGATTTTTGAAGCATAAACACAAAGTCATTACCTAAAGAAACATCTAGCCATTGAAATTTAAGTTTAGGGAATTTATTTAATAAAACTTCTTTGTTGTGACCAATTTCAACAATCAATATGCCATCATCATTGAGATAGCGTTTTGCTTCGTTGATAATTCTGATGGTGTGATCTAGACCATCTTCCCCACTTCCTAGAGCCATACTTGGTTCTTTTAAAAATTCCATAGGGAAGCTATCAACTGAACTTTGATTTACATAAGGAGGGTTCGAAATAATGAGGTCATATTTCTTATCTTTTAAGGCATCAAATAAATCAGATTGAATTAACTCGGTACGATCATTAAGCCCGTAATGATTAATATTGATTTCTGCTACCTGTAATGCTTTTTCAGATAAGTCTACAAGATCAATAATTGCATTTTGAAAGCTATGTGCCATCATGATACCTAAGCAACCACTGCCAGAGCATAAATCTAGCCCGCTAAAGATTTTTTCAGGATCATCTATCCACGGGTAAAGATTTTCGCTTAATGACTCCGCAATTAAAGATCTAGGAACAATAACGCGCTCATCCACATAAAACTTATAATCTCCTAGCCAGGCCTCATTAAGAAGATAAGCAGTTGGGATTTTTTCTTTAATTCTTTTTTCAATTAAAAATAATAAATCTTTTTTTTCTTTGCCGGTTAGGTCAGCGTCTAAAAAGTTTTCTATCGTATCGTGAGGAAGGTGAAGAAATCCGAAAATAAGCCAGACAGCTTCGTCATATGCATTAGAAGTGCCATGACCAAAAAAAATATCAGAACTTTCAAATTGACTGACGGTATATCTTAGCCAATCACGAATTGAAGAAAGCTCAGTAAGAATTTGCGCTTTGCTCAAGTGAGAATCTTATGCAACGTCAGTTTGTAGATATCTTTTAGTGGTTCGATATCTTTTACATCAATACATTCATTTATTTTATGAATCGTGGCATTAAGCGGACCAAATTCCACAACTTGATCACTGATATTCGCAATAAAGCGACCGTCCGAAGTACCGCCCGTCGTAGAAAGCTCCGGCGTGATGCCCACAGTTTCTTTAATCGCTTCCGATAAAATCTCTACAAGCTTACCTTTTTTTGTTAAATAAGGATTGCCCGAATATTCCCAATCAATAACATAATCAAGTTTATGCTTATCTAAGATAGCATGTGCTCTTTCTTTTAAATTTTCAGCAGTACTTGCTGTTGAGTATCTAAAATTAAAAAGAATATCGACTTCGCCAGGCACAACATTTGTAGCACCTGTGCCACCTTTAATATTTGAAATTTGCCAAGAGGTTTTAGGAAAATATTCATTGCCTTCATCCCAAGACATATTGACTAAATCAGTGATTGCAGGGGCAACCATATGAATCGGATTCTTAACCAAATGAGGGTAGGCAATATGACCTTGAATGCCTTTTACAGTAAGCTTTGCGGAAAGCGATCCTCTTCTGCCATTTTTAATCATGTCACCGAACTTAAGATGCGAGGTAGGCTCACCGACTACACAAAAATCAATCCTTTGATTTCTTTCTTTAAGAAGCTCAACTACTTTTACCGTACCATCCACCGCAACACCTTCTTCGTCGGAAGTAATAATTAATCCAATCGAACCTTTGAAACCTTTGGTTTCGTTTAAAAATTCTTCAATAGAAACAATAAAGGCCGCAATAGATGTTTTCATGTCCGCAGCACCTCGACCATAGAGCTTGTTATCTTTGATCGTAGGTTCAAAAGGAGGTGATATCCATTGATCGACTGGACCACTCGGCACGACATCTGTATGCCCTGCAAAAACAAAGAAGGGGGCTTCAGTCCCTATCCGTGCATATAAGTTTTCTACATCACCTACTTTAATTTTTTCACATTTAAAACCTAAAGGTTCTAAGAGGCTTATAAGCAAATCTTGACAGCCAGCATCGTCAGGCGTGTTAGATTTTCTAGCAATTAAATTCTTAGTGAGTTA
>JBEEPP010000120.1:0-3180 GCA_041191045.1 Pseudomonadota bacterium | reverse complement strand
GGTAAATAAAGTAAAAAAAGCACTTTTAAGTAACCCTTGGAAATCAATCACTATGTCATAGTGTTCCTGGCGAATTGCTTTAATTGCCTTATAAAGACCTGCCCATGTTGTTTTTTTTCTAAGGTTTTTTTTCCAACTCCTAAGAGAGATAGTGATAACTGAATGAATTTCAGGATGGAGTCTTGGGATGTCAGCAAAAGATTCTTCAACTAGCCAATCAATTGAGCTTTCAGGGACAAAATATTTAATATCATTAACAACGGGCAAACAGTGAATAATATCCCCGAGCGAGGATGTTTTAATGATGAGTATGCGGACCATGTAGTGAATTTTCGCATATAAATCAATACCTATAAATAACTTAAAACATAAATTAATGTTTAATTATTTGACGCTTCTTCAGTGTTTCTAGGATAATGGAATTAGAAACAAATTTTTATTTCTTCAACATAATGAATATATTAAATGAAACAGTCCATCATAGAAATCACCGAAAGAATCAAAGAAAAAAGCAGACCAACACGTGTTGCTTATTTATCTCGTATTGATGCAATGCTACAAAGGCAGCGAGGAGCAGATCGCTTAGGCTGTGCTAACGTTGCTCATGCGATTGCCGCTCTTCCTAAAAATGATAAATTAAGAATTATTAGTGAGAAGAAACCTAATATTGCGATTGTGACGGCTTACAACGATATGCTGTCAGCACATAAGCCTTACGAAAATTACCCTTCACTTATTCGTGATGAAGCTAATAAGCTTGATGCTACCGCCCAAGTAGCTGGCGGTGTGCCAGCTATGTGTGATGGAATTACGCAAGGTGAGCCGGGCATGGAGTTAAGTTTATTTTCTCGAGATACAATCGCGATGTCTGCTGCAGTTGCGTTATCGCATGACATGTTTGATGGCGTATTAATGCTAGGTATTTGTGACAAGATTGTCCCTGGTTTATTAATTGGTGCCTTACATTTTGGACATTTGCCTACAATTTTTGTACCGGCAGGGCCAATGTCTACTGGTATCGACAATACTTCAAAATCTAAAATGCGTGAAAAATATGCGCAAGGATTAGTAGGGCGTGAAGAGTTACTCGCTTCCGAGTCTGCTGCATATCATGGCGAAGGTACGTGCACATTTTATGGCACTGCTAACAGTAATCAAATGCTGATGGAGGCAATGGGTCTTCATATTCCAGGCGCTGCATTTATTCATCCTCGCCAAGATATTAGAGAAGAAATCACACGTGAGTCAGTTCGATCTCTTTTAAGCATTATCAAAAACAAGCAAAATAAACCTATTGGTAAATTAGTAGATGAGCGAGTCATAGTAAATGCAATGGCGGCGTTATTGGCCACAGGCGGATCTACTAATCACCTTATTCATTGGGTTGCAGTTGCGAGAGCCGCTGGTATTATTATTGATTGGACTGACTTCCACGACCTTGCTAGTTCAACACCTCTTTTAGCAAGTATTTATCCAAATGGTAAAGCAGATGTGAATGAATTCCAATCTGCAGGCGGTCCTGCGTATGTGATTCGAGAATTAATTGAAACTGGATGCATGTACCCAGAAGTGATGACTGTAAGTGAAGGTGGTTTAAATCAATATACAAAAAAACCTATGAAAGAAGACGGCAAACTTACCTGGAAAGATTTACCTAAAGAGAGTGGCGATGAAACAATTTTGAGAACAGCAGACAATCCTTTTAGTCAGTCCGGTGGCTTAAAACTTTTAAAAGGTAATCTTGGTCGCTCCGTGATTAAGATTTCTGCAGTACCTCAAGATCGATATATTATTGAGGCGCCTGCAATTATTTTTGATTCACAAGAAGAGCTGCTTAGTGCTTTTGATCGAGGCGAGCTTGAAAAAGATTTCGTTGCGGTTGTAAGATTCCAAGGACCTAAAGCCAATGGAATGCCTGAGCTTCATAAGCTCACGCCTCCTTTAGCGGTCCTTCAAAACAAAGGGTTTAAAGTAGCTTTGGTCACTGACGGAAGGATGAGTGGCGCATCCGGAAAAATTCCAGCTGCAATTCACGTAAGCCCGGAAGCTTCAGCTAACGGACCTATTGGTAAAATTCGCAACGGCGATATGATTCGATTAAACGCGTTGGTTGGGACTTTAAATGCATTAGTTGATGAAGATACCTGGTATGAGAGAGAGAATGAAAATCTTTCTGACCAGCATAGAAATAATAATGCCCATGATATCGGACGTGAATTATTTGCTGGTATGAGAAAAAATGTGATTTCTGCCGAAGAAGGCGCAATCACCTGGCTATAAATTGTATAAGGACAATATGAAGACATTAGATTTAGCAAATTATGGCCCAGTAATTCCAGTCATTGTGATTGATAAAGTGGAAGATGCTTTGCCTATGGCAGAAGCTTTGCTTGAAGGTGGTATTAAAGTTTTAGAAGTCACATTAAGAACTTCATGTGCGCTTGATGCTATGGATCGTATTATTAAGCATTTACCTGAAGCGATTGTAGGTGCAGGCACTGTGAGAACCAAAGCGGATGCCTCGGCTGCAAAATCAATTGGATGTCAATTCGCAGTGAGTCCAGGGTATACATCAGAAATTGGTAAACATTGTTTGGATATTGGATTATCCTTATTGCCAGGTGTATCAACTGGAAGCGAAGTGATGATGGCGAATAATGATGGCTATTATTTCCTGAAACTTTTTCCTGCGGTTGCAGTAGGGGGTATTAATCTCCTCAAAGGATTTGCAGGCCCTTTTTCAGATGTCAAATTTTGTCCAACAGGTGGTGTGACTGTTCAATCAGCACCTGACTTTTTAAGTTTACCCAATGTGCCAGTTTGTGGGGGCACTTGGCTTACTCCAAAAGATCTCGTTGGAAACAAAAACTGGATTGAAATTACAAAATTAGCAAAAGAAGCAAGCGCGATTAAACGCCCTTAATTCAATCTGATGCTTCCCATTTCTCAATACAAGACAATCTTATTTGATTGTGATGGCGTCGTACTTAATTCAAATTTTCTTAAGATAGAAGCCTACCGATTAACGGCTCTTGAGTTCGGCGCATCCGAGGAGGATGCAATGAAGTTAGTGAATCACCATATCGAATATACCGGCATATCTCGAAATATTAAATTCAGTTATTTTTTAGAAAAAATCCTTAATAAGACAGTCGATGATATTTCGATGAATCATCTTTT
>JBEEPP010000119.1:0-3227 GCA_041191045.1 Pseudomonadota bacterium | reverse complement strand
TGAGAATCTAGATATAGCCTTTCAAAAGGCTATGGAAGCAAGAAAACTTTTAGGAATTGCTTAGATCAAAGAGAGAAGCTCTCTTTGATATTAAGCCATTGATTTGATTGCTGCGTTTAAGCGTTGTTTATGACGTGACGCTTTGTTCTTGTGAATAATCTTTTTGTCAGCAATACGGTCGATGACTGAAACATTTTCTTGGAAAGATGTTTTTGCAGCCGCTTTATCGCCTGATTGAATTGCTTTTAAAATCTTTTTGATTGCAGTACGCAAAGTTGAACGCAAACTTGCATTGTGGGCTCGTTGCTTCGTTGCTTGGCGGGCACGCTTTCTAGCTTGTGCGGTATTTGCCATGTTTATCCTTTAATTAATATCTTTTATTACGAAGGCGAGAATTTTAGCGATATTTGAGGTTTTATACAAGATAAAACATTCATTTTAAGCCTAAATTTCAGCGATATCTCCTTGATATTCTAAGCTAATCAATATTTTTATTGGAAATCTTGATAAAACGACCGCCATGCTAAAATCTTTGTAATTTAGTGATACTTAAATAGATAAAATCAATGAATCTTCTTAAAGCGCTCGCAACCGTCGGAAGTATGACTTTCGTATCAAGAATTTTAGGTTTTGTGAGAGATAGCTTAATCGCTAAAATTTTTGGCGCAGGCATGGAAACAGACGCCTTCTTTGTAGCTTTTAAAATCCCCAATTTATTAAGACGTATTTCTGCCGAAGGGGCTTTCTCTCAAGCTTTTGTTCCGATTCTTGCTGAATACAAAAATAAGCGAAGCTATGAAGCCACACATATTTTGATTAATCACGTGTGTTCATTATTAAGTCTTTTTCTTATCGTTATTACATGTGTAGGTATTTTTGCGGCGCCTTGGCTTGTGTATATTAGCGCACCCGGTTTTATTGAGCATTCAGAAAAATTTCAGCTTACAGTTGATTTATTGAGAATTACATTCCCCTATATCTTTTTTATTTCTTTAGTATCGATGGCAGGCGGCATTCTTAATACGTTTAATAAGTTTTCAATACCAGCTTTTACACCTGTATGGCTTAATTTATCCTTTATTTTTGCAGCATTATTTTTTGCGGACTATTTTGATCGACCTATTTTAGTATTGGCTTGGGCTGTATTTGTCGGAGGCGTTCTCCAGTTAGTTTTTCAGATTCCTTTTTTAAAGGAGATTGGGTTTATTCCCAAATATCAGTTAGATCTTAAAGATGAAGGCGTATGGCGAATCATAAAGCTTATGGGGCCAGCTATTTTTGGTGTGTCTATCGCGCAACTTTCTTTACTTATCAATACTATCTTTGCATCCTTTCTTGAGACCGGGAGTGTTTCATGGCTTTATTATGCGGATCGATTAATGGAATTTCCGGCAGGCGTTTTAGGTGTCGCGCTCGGTACAATTTTACTTCCGAGCCTTTCAAAATCATATTCAGGCAAAGACCAAAAAGAATATTCGGGCTTGCTTGATTGGGGCTTAAGATTAACATTCATTCTTGCAGCTCCAGCAGCTGTAGCACTTGCCGTGCTATCACTTCCTTTAATAACAACCTTATTTCATTACGGTGCTTTTAATAGGCACGATGTTTTAATGACACAACAAGCCACAATTGCATACAGCTTTGGATTGATGGGTTTAATTATGATTAAGGTGTTAGCCCCTGGATTTTATGCAAGACAGAATATTAAGACCCCGGTCAAAATTGCGCTCTTCACTTTATTTTCCACGCAATTGATGAATATGGCATTTATCGGCCAATTTAAACACTCAGGTTTAGCGCTCGCGATAGGTTTAGGCGCTTGTTTAAATGCAAGTCTTCTTTATTACCACTTAAGAAAAGAAAAATATTACAAGCCACATGAAGGATGGACTCAGTTCTTAATAAAGCTTTTTGTCGCATTAACCTTGATGGGATTGATTTTATTTTATTTAAAAGGAGATTCATCTCTTTGGCTTGAATATTCCATTTCAAAAAGATTAATTTATTTAGTGATGCTTATTCTTGTTGGTTCTAGTGTTTATTTTGGCGCGCTATGGGTGATGGGATTAAGACTCCAATCATTCATTCGAAGAGCCATCTAATTTTTCGTAATGCAAGTCTTTAGACATTTTCCATGGAATTCGAATGAGCCTATTGGCCTTACCATTGGTAATTTTGATGGCATTCATATAGGCCACCAAGCGCTTATCAAAAAATTAATTGCAGAATCCAAAAAAAGAAATCTCACTCCCTCAGTGATCACTTTTGAGCCGCATCCTAAGGAATTTTTTATACCTGAAAATGCACCTTCTCGGCTTACAACATTAAGAGAGAAGCTAGAGTTTTTTTTAGGCTATGGCATTGAAAAAGTTTTTGTTTGTGCTTTTAATCAAAAGTTTTCAAATATTTCTAGTGAACAGTTTATGGGTCAAATATTGAAAGAGCAATTAAAAGTTCAATTACTGATTGTGGGCGACGATTTTCGTTTCGGATCTAAACGACAAGCAGGGATTGAAGACTTAAAAAAAAATGCATTTGAGTTATTTGAAATTCCAGAAATTGATGTGAATGGCAAAAGGGTATCAAGCACTCGCATTAGAGAATGTCTTAAAGAGGGGCGTATTCAGGAAGTAAACCAATTCCTAGGCAGGCCTTATACAATAAGTGGAAAGGTGGTTGAGGGCGATAAGCGTGGCAGACAAATGGGTTTTCCAACTGCCAATATACATATGAAGCACCTGAGACCAGCGCTAACTGGTGTATATGCGGTAAAATTAGGAAACAGAAATGGTGTTGCTAATCTTGGAGTCAGACCTACAATTGCAGGCACCCCAAAACTATTATTAGAAGTTCATCTGCTTAATTTTAATGAAGACATTTATGGCCAGCATGTTCAAGTGACTTTTTTAGAAAAAATTAGAGACGAAATGAAATTTGAAAATATTGATGCACTGATCGAACAAATTAAAAAAGACATAGCTCAAGCAACACGTTATTTTGAAAAATAGAACATATGACCGAAGAAAATAAATACCAATTAAATTTACCAGACACGCCATTTCCTATGCGAGGCGATCTTGCTAAACGAGAACCTCTTTGGGTTAAGCGCTGGCAGGAATTTAAGCTTTATCAAAAAATAAGAAAAAAAAGAAATGGCGCTAAGAAATTCATTCTGCATGATGGCCCCCCTTATGCGAATGGTGATATTCATATCGGCCATGCTGTAA
>JBEEPP010000118.1:0-3296 GCA_041191045.1 Pseudomonadota bacterium | reverse complement strand
TGATAAAAAATCTATCATTACACCAGATATGAAAGCTGGTTCCGTTACGATCGTTCCTATTCATTAATTGATTACATTATGGAGTTAAGAGCGGAATGCCTAAAGGCTCTTGCCACAAACGATTTAAATGATAAATTAAATCAAGTTAAAGCTATATACGAATCCTTTAAATCTCGCCGAGTAACGGTTGATTCAAATACTGATATTCATCACACCTCTCATATACCAGGCGCACCCTCAAAGCCTAATATTGTCGCGCCAAGACTAGTTGAAAAAAGATCAGCTTCGACTCAGCATGGAAAATTAATATTCATTCATGCACTAGCTCATATTGAATTTAGTGCAATCAATTTGGCGCTCGATATCATCTGGCGCTTTAAAAATCTTCCAGAACAATTTTATTTTGACTGGATTCAAGTCGCTTACGAAGAGCAGACTCATTTCAACTTACTTAATGACTATCTTAAAAAATTTGGTTTAACTTATGGCAGCTTTAATGCGCACAATAGCCTTTGGGAAATGGCTGAAAGAACTCATCACGATTTAATACATCGTTTAGCGCTTATTCCAAGAACTATGGAAGCAAGAGGTCTTGATGTGACGCCCCCTATTATTGAAAAATTTAAGCAACAGAAAGATGATGAAATTGCATCGATTCTACAAATCATTTATGAAGAAGAGATTCATCATGTATCTATCGGCAATGTTTGGTATCACTGGGCATGTGAATCTCAGAAGCTAGATCCCCATGAAACCTATAAGAGTTTGCTTAAAAAGTACGATATTGAATTAAATTATGGAAAGCTAAATAAAGAGGCACGTTATAAAGCGGGCTTCTTAAAAGAAGAGCTTATTTAAATTTTAAAAAGATTTAATACACCTTTAAAATCTGAGTGATTAAATTTAAATCGTGCCTTTTCTTGAACAATAGGCTTAGCATGATATGCGATACTATATTGAGCTTCAGCTAACATCTTTAAATCATTCGCTCCATCCCCAATCACAATAGTTTTTGATCTATCAATGTTAAGTTTAGATTGAAAATCTCTCACTGTCTGAGCCTTCACCTCATCGTTCACAATGCGACCTAAAACTTTACCTGTGAGTTTCTTATCTTTAATTTCAAGCTGGTTAGATATAGCAACATCAATCCCTAGTTTATTCTTCACGTAGTTTGCAAAATAATCGAAGCCACCTGAAACCAGTACTGTCTTGACGTTATTTTTAAGGCAAGCTTTAATCCAGGCTTGAGTGCCTTCATTAAATTTTAATCTTTCTTCTATGACCTTAAAGAGCATCTCTTCTCCTAGGCCTTCTAATAAAGAAACTCGCTTAATGAGACTTTGTGAAAAATCAATCTCGCCCATCATGGCACTTTTAGTAATCAAAGCAACATCTTCTTTTTTGCCGCACATATCTGCAATTTCATCGATACATTCAATAGATATGAGCGTTGAATCCATATCCATCACACATAAGCTAAATTCATTTAAAGCTTTGTAGCTATCTAAAATTGCAAAATCTATATTTTTCAAATGAAGTTGATTTTTTAAATCTCCAGATAAGTCATCTCTAATATCATATATAACAGCATTATCATTGATGAGCTTATATGGGGAAGCTGTCACTTGGTCTAAAATTTCAGAGATTTCTGCCAAATGACTTTGTATACTATATGAAGATTGAATTAATAATTTCATAAAATGAATAAATGATAAAAGGCTCTAAATCAATAATTCTAACATTGCTATGAAAATATAATTCTTAACTAGCATGTTTACCTAAATTCGTAGAAAATAATGCTTATTTAGCTCCTTTTTTATCATGAATCTCCACGAATATCAGGCCAAACACTTAATTGCAAAATACGGTATTTCTGTTCCAAAAGGTATTGTAATTAAGTCGATAGATGAAGTGGATCAATCAATAGGCGAGCTGGAAACTTCTTCTTATGTCATAAAAGCACAAATTCACGCAGGTGGGAGAGGTAAAGCAGGTGGCGTTAAGATTGTTAGCTCAAAAAAAGAGGCGTCTGAAGTTGTAAATTCACTTATTAATAAAAAACTTGTCACTTATCAAAATAAGCCAGATGGTCAGCCTGTTAATTCAGTTCTTATCGAAGAGTCATGCGACATCGAAAAAGAATTATATTTTTCTATATTGGTTGATAGGCAATCAGAAAGGATCGTTGTCATTGCATCTTCCGCTGGCGGCATAGAAATTGAAGAAATTTCTAAAAATAATCCTGAAAAAATTATTAAAGAGCTTTGCAGTCCAATTAACGGCCTCATGGACTTTCAATCTCGAAATATTGCCTTTGCATTAGGTTTGCCTAATGAAATGGTTAATGATTTTGTTAAGTTTGCTCGAAGTGCTTTTAAGGTCTTTATTGAAAATGATCTAGCGCTATTAGAGATTAATCCGCTCGTGATTACTTCTAATAAAAAAATAATTGCTCTCGATTGCAAAGTGACAGTTGATGATAATGCACTTTTAAAACAAAAAACATTGGCCGAACTTCGCGATTGGTCACAAAATGATTCTAAGGAAGCTGAGGCTTTTAACGCTGGATTAAACTATATTGCACTTAATGGAAATATTGGCTGCATGGTTAATGGCGCAGGTCTTGCTATGGCTACTATGGATCTTATTAAACTTTATGGTGGAGAGCCTGCAAACTTTTTAGACGTCGGTGGTGGAGCAACTGCTGAAACTGTTGCGAAAGCTTTTAAAATTATTCTTGATGATAATAACGTGCAAGTTGTTTTAGTTAATATTTTTGGCGGTATTATGCGTTGCGATATTATTGCGGAAGGTATTATTGCAGCAGTCAAAGAAGTCGGTATCCAAATACCTATAGTAGTGAGATTGGAAGGTACCAATGTGGATCTTGGCAAGAAACTTTTACAAACAAGCGGCTTAAATATCAAAGCTGCAAATTCACTTACTGAAGCGGCAACTATCGCGACTAGCCTTATAAAAAAATAAATGTCTATTCTTATTAATAAATCTACCAAAGTAATTTGCCAGGGTTTTACTGGCAAACAGGGTACCTTTCACTCAGAGCAAGCACTTGCCTATGGTACAAAATTAGTTGGTGGAGTCACGCCTGGTAAAGGCGGAACATCTCATCTTAATCTACCTGTATTTAATACGGTAAGAGATGCTATTAAGATGACTAGTGCTAATGCTTCAGTAATTTATGTCCCTCCTGCTTATGCCGCAGACTCAATTATCGAGGCTTCGGAAGAAGGTATTGAAATTATTGTATGTATTACAGAAGGTATTCCAATTCA
>JBEEPP010000117.1:0-3300 GCA_041191045.1 Pseudomonadota bacterium | reverse complement strand
ATTTTGAATTGATCGATTTCGCTATCAGCTTATGTTTATTGTTAGGCGCAATCTTATATACATCAGTGGGGCATGCAGGTGCATCAATTTATATTGCCATCATGACCCTATTTAATATTACAAGCGCAGTGATTAAACCGACTGCATTAGTTTTAAATATTTTTATTGCTTCATTTACAAGCTGGCGTTTTATTCGAAAAGGTTTTTTTGATTTTCAAGTTTTATTGCCTATCGCTCTGGGCGCCATACCTTTTGCATTTTTAGGTGGTTACATCAATGCGCCGAGTCATATCTATAAATATATCGTTGGAATTATTCTATTAATGTCTGCTATTTCTCTTGTAACCAATCTTTCTAATAAGATCGATAAAAACTTTAAGAAGCCACCGTTTTTATTAGCAATGCTTATTGGTTCATGTATCGGATTTTTAGCAGGACTAACTGGAACAGGAGGAGGTATATTTTTGTCCCCGCTTATATTATTTTTAGGCTGGAGCTCAACCAAGACAACTTCAGGCATTACAGCACTTTTTATTCTTATTAACTCGAGTTTTGGTTTACTTGGAAATTACTCTTCTGTTCAAAATTTACCTGATCAATTACCTCTATTTATTGGAGGTACTTTAGTAGGTGCATTGATTGGCACAACGCTCGGCATAAGATTTTATTCAGCCGATACGATTAAAAAAATATTGGCTTTGGTTTTGGTGATTGCAGGATTTAAATTACTACTTACTTAATTTCTCAGAATGGCAAATGAGATCCTGGGCTAGCTTGAGATAAAACATCCCTAAAGGAGTTTTGAATTCTTTCGAGTGCACTTTTATTTTCAGCTTCAAATCTTAAAACAATCACAGGCGTTGTATTTGATGCGCGCATTAAACCAAACCCATCTTGATACTCAACGCGCAATCCATCGACTTTAATAATTTCAAGTGCATTATCAAATTGCGCTTCTATTTGTAATTTTTTAATTAAGGCATGGGGTTCACCTTCCTTCATTTTAATTTGAAGCTCTGGTGTGCTTATACTATTAGGTAAGTTATTTAAAACTTCAGACGGATTATCAAAGCGACTTAATATTTCCAAAAGTCTAACGCCGGCATAAATGCCATCATCAAAACCATACCAACGTTCCTTAAAGAATGTATGGCCGCTCATTTCACCAGCGAGAGCTGCATTCTCTTCTTTCATTTTAGCTTTAATAAGTGAATGTCCTGTTTTCCACATTAAAGGTTTACCCCCTTTGTCTTTAATCCATTGAAATAAATTTCGCGTTGATTTCACATCAAAGATAACAGTGGCATTTGGATTACGACTTAAGACATCTTCAGCAAATAGTAAAAGCTGTCGATCTGGATAAATGATTTGACCATCTTTTGTAACCACACCTAAACGGTCTGCATCACCATCAAATGCAAAACCTAATTCAGCTTCACTTTTTTTAAGATGCGTAATCACATCATTTAAGTTATGAGGTTCAGATGGGTCAGGGTGGTGATTTGGAAATGTGCCATCCACATCACAGAATAATTCTTCGACAGAGCAACCAATACTTTCATAAATTTGTCTAGCATAAGCTCCTGCAACACCATTGCCACAATCTATGACAATTTTCATGGGACGTTTTAAGTGAATATGGTTTTTGATGGCTGCAATATAGTCATTCGCAATGTCATATTTTTTTTCAAATCCCTGACCTTCATGAAAGTTTTCTTCTTCTATGCGGGTATAAAGTTTCTGTATTGCTTCGGTTGATAAAGTATCGCCACCTAAAACCATCTTTAAACCATTGTAGTCAGGCGGATTATGACTTCCTGTGACCATCACACCTGATTGGGTTTTAAGAAAGAATGTAGAAAAATACACCATCGGCGTTGTGACCATGCCTAAATTAATGACGTTTATACCTGTTTTAAGAATGCCTTTGATGAGTGATTGCGATAATTCGGGCCCTGAAAGCCTTCCATCAAAGCCAATAGAAATCTCTTCTTGCCCACGATCAATCGCCTCACTTCCAATAGCGCGACCTATAATTTCTACAAATGCAGGCGTGAGAGTTTTGCCTACAATGCCACGGATGTCGTAGGCTTTAAAAATCTCTCTAGGAAGCAATGCCATGCTTTATTCGGACTCTTCGATCCATGCGAGTTGAATGGCCTCTAGAATTTTTTCCCCACATTTATTAGGGTCATCTTCAAAGCCTTCAAGGTCTAAAATCCACTGGTATAAGTCAGTAAATCTAATCGTCTTAGGGTCTATATCAGGATGTTTGTCATATAAAGCCTCAGCAATCCTTTGGCTATCAGTCCAATGCATATAAATCTTTCTCTTCAATATAGTCACAAGGATTATAACTTTTAGATTTTATCTAAGATAGAACTTCATTAAGAAAGATAGGTCAGACCCATGATAAAATATCGACTTTTCTGAGACAAAAATCTCTAATCATTTTAAATACATAGCGGAAATAAAGACATGTTTAGCAAAGCTCAAAAATTAAGTATTGTGGATCCAGAAATTGCACTTCAAGTCACGCAAGAAGTGAAGCGACAAGAAGACCATATCGAGCTTATTGCATCTGAAAACTATACAAGCCCAGCTGTGATGGAAGCCCAAGGCTCTCAACTTACAAATAAATATGCAGAAGGTTATATTGGCAAACGGTTTTATGGCGGTTGCGAATTTGTAGATAACGTTGAACAAATTGCAATTGATCGTTTAAAGAAATTATATGGGGCTGAATATGTGAATGTGCAGCCGCATTCAGGCAGTCAAGCGAATCAAGCTGTCTATTTTTCAATACTTAAACCTGGCGATACGATCATGGGTATGAACTTAGGACATGGCGGTCATTTAACCCATGGTTCCCCTGCAAATCTATCAGGCAAACTTTTTAATATTGTGCCTTATGGATTGAATGCTAATGAAGAGATTGATTACGATGAAATGGAAAAGCTCGCGATCGAATCAAAACCTAAGCTCATTATTGGGGGCGCTTCAGCTTATGCCTTGCGTTTCGATTGGGAACGCATGTCTCAGATCGCAAAAAAAGTAGGTGCTTATTTCATGGTGGATATGGCGCACTACTCAGGATTAATTGCTGCGGGTGTTTATCCTAGTCCAGTGCCTTATGCAGATTTTGTAACATCGACCACACATAAAACTCTAAGAGGCCCTCGTGGCGGTATCATTTTGGCTAAAGCTGAATTCGAAAAAAGTATTAATAGTTTTGTATTCCCTGGTATTCAAGGCGGACCTTTAATGCATGTAATCGCAGCAAAAGCTGTTGCTTTCTTA
>JBEEPP010000116.1:0-3321 GCA_041191045.1 Pseudomonadota bacterium | reverse complement strand
CATTCGATTGCCGTGCAAAACTTTAATGAAAATATTGGTATTCTTTTATTAAGCGGCACTTATACTTGGATGGTAAGGGAAGAATTTTCAATTAATACCATCATTCTTCTACTAGGTTTATTTGTTAGTGTGACTATGCTTGGAATATACAAACACTATAAAAAAATTATTTAATGTAACTTAACTTGCGCTTCGGTTCGTCGCGTAATCATGCGAGCAATCGTTTGAAGTGCTGTGCTCATAAATCCATGAAGTGCCATCAAATGCATTTTATAAAGTGACTGATACATAAGTCGGGCAACAAATCCCTCGATAAACATGGATCCGCCCATTAATGAACCCATTAAATTACCTACAGTTGAATACTCGCCCATATTTACGAGTGAACCGTAATCTTTATAAATATATTGAGGTAAATGTGTTTTGCCTTTGACCCGAAGCTTCATAGATTTAAAAAGTAATGATGCTTGTTGATGCGCCGCTTGGGCTCTTGGTGGCACAAACTGATCCGTGCCTTCAATTGGACATGCAGCACAATCACCAAATGCAAAAATAGAATCATCACGTGTCGTTTGAAGCGTTGTGTGGACCAGCAACTGATTAATTGAGTTTGTTTCAAGTCCATCTATTTTTTTTAAGAAATCAGGCGCTTTCACTCCAGCAGCCCACACTACTAAAGCTGAAGGAATAAAGCGCTTGCTTTGTGTCTTAACTCCTTTAGCAGATACTTCAGTCACACGCTCACCCATATAAAGATGTACGCGTAATTTTCGTAATTCTAATTCTACGGAATGTGATAACTTTTGCGGGAGCGCTGGAAGCAAGCGAGGGCTTGCTTCAATAATAGAAATTTTTATATCACGATCAGGATTCACTCGATCAATCCCATAGGCTGTCATCTCGCGCGTCGCTTTATGAAGCTCCGCTGCAAGTTCCACACCTGTTGCACCTGCACCTACGATCACAACTTCTAATTGACCTGGCTGAATTGCTTTCTTTTGTGTTTGTGCCTTTAAAATAGCATGGTGTAATTTTTGATGAAACACTTCAGCTTGTTCTTGCGTATCTAGAGCAATCGAATGTTTTGCTGCGCCTTTAATACCAAAGTCATTTGTTGTACTGCCAACAGAGATAATTAAAGTATCGTATTGAAAGGTTCTTCTCGGAATAATTTCTTTACCATCTTCATCTTCATAAGGCGCGATCGAGACTTCTTTTTTACGACGATTCAATCGATCCATGCGACCTAAGCGAAAACGAAAGTGGTGCCAGTGGGCTTGAGCCATGTACTCCAACTCATGCTTGTCTGGATTCATGCTCCCAGCAGCAATTTCATGAAGAAGTGGTTTCCATACATGTGTTTTTGTGCAGTCAATCAATGTGATTTCAGCTTTTTTCTTTTTGCCTAATGTATCACCAAGTCTTGTTGCAAGCTCTAAACCGCCTGCACCGCCACCCACTATCACGATCTTATGCATCTTACTTCCTTAAATACAGATAATAAAAAACCACTACTGCAATTATACAGGAGTGGTTTTATTATTTTTTTAAGAAACTAAATTAAGGATTAATATTACTCGTTACCTGTAACTGTTCCCTGAGTTCGAATCCAAGCAATTATCTTAAGGAGCTCATCTGGAGTCACACCATTTTTTGGATCTGTTGCATCCATAAGTCCGATTCCTTTAGCGCCCATACCGCCATTTGTTCCCGCCCAAACTGTTTCAAACATACCTTTGTTCGTAGCATCTTTTGGGTAGCGGAATGTTGGACCAACTAATCCAGGGCCAACTTGGCCTTTTGCATCCCCACCATGACATTGCGTGCAAGAATATAAACCAAAAATCTTTTTACCTTTTGCAACTGCTTCGGCATTACCAACGTAAGGATTTTTGCCAGTAGCTAGAAATTCTTTTGCTGCGGGCGTATCAAATAAACTTGGATCAATTTTTAATGCGCTTCCATCTGTAGTTTTTACAAATGAAACATCAGCAGATGCCACACCTGCAATAGTCATCATAGAAACTAAGAGTGATGACATAAGTACTTTTCTAACTAACATAATTTCTCCTAAAAATTGTATAAATTTTGGCGGATGTTTTTTCCAAAATAAAATTCTAAAAAAACTGTTTTAACTTTTTTCAAAATCTGAAAAACTTAGAGTAATCTTACTCATTTTTTGTTATAAAGTCACTCATTTCTGAGTGACT
Organism: Pseudomonadota bacterium; assembly: GCA_041191045.1. GTDB lineage: Bacteria > Pseudomonadota > Gammaproteobacteria > Burkholderiales > Methylophilaceae > Methylopumilus. Next base: position 1,111 of record JBEEPP010000116.1, on the reverse strand, counting down.
TTTTTAACTTTAATTTCCTATCTTATCCCCTAAAATTACAGGTTTGTGAGGGATACCATAGTCATCTAAAATCTTTAAAATTTTAGCCTGATTGCGATCCAAAGCACCTTGAATCATTTCCATACGGTCTTTATCTTTTTTGCGAACAGCTACAGAAATATTCCACTCTTCCTTACCCTTCACATTTACTGATTTATATTCGGGTACAGGAACAACGACAAGAGGTTCTTTTGATTGTTTTGCATAGTATCCGCCAATTGGCCCCCATATGATCGCGACATCAATTTTACCTGCAACCAAATCATCAATCATATGACCTGGAGACAAATTAAGATCTCTTTGTAATCGATAAGGCCGCGCATTCGCCATAAGATTATGATCACGTAATGGAATCGTTGGTGGGCTTTCCCCTACAATACCTATAAAGCCTTTTTTAAGATCTTCTGCATCCCAATCCTTAATATTGTAATTACTTGATTTGCGATAGACGAATACATACCCTGAACGATAATAAGGTTTGGATGTGCGTAACGAATCCACATCACTGCCCATACCAATAATGACATCACAACGTTGCGCATTAATTGTATTTCTTAAGTAGCCTTGACGATCAAGCCAGAATTCATAGGTTAATTCTTTGCCTAAATCTTTTGCTAAAACTTCTGCAATTTTATTTTCAAAACCCTCGCCTTTTTGATTTGAATAAGGCAAATTTTCTGGGTCAGCGCACACTCTAAATTCGTTATCCGTAGGAATTCGATAGGGCATACCAGGTAAACCATCTTCACGATCTTGACCTAAAGCAAATACCGATCCAGCTTGAATTAAATTCAAAACACATAAAGCTAATATTATTTTTTTAAACATTCTTTTTCCTTGGCAATGAATAATCGTGAGTCCTATAAAAAAACACCCCGCTCGAAAGCGGGGTGTTTATAGGACATACTAACTAACAGTTAGTTCTATAAAAAATCTTTCGATTAATTATAGGCTAAATACTGTTAAAGCACCGCCGCCAGGAGCAGCATTGTACTTAGTAAGTTCAGCATAACCACCAGCAGCACCAAGAGCGTCTGTTGGGTTAGTTAAGCCAAGGTTCATCGCAACGCCA
>JBEEPP010000115.1:0-3329 GCA_041191045.1 Pseudomonadota bacterium | reverse complement strand
TACCTTGGAAGTGGTGTGATTAAAACTGTCAGCGCTAAAGAAGATGCGCGAGATAGTTTGCCAGAGCGCATTCAAATTATTTTAGAAGGGCTCTTCGAAGTGATTGATCAATATAAGCCAAAACAAGTAGCGATCGAAAAAGTGTTTGTGAATGTGAATCCACAATCTACGCTTTTATTAGGTCAAGCAAGGGGTGCTGCCATCAGCGCGGCTGTGATTAAAAAATTACCTGTCTACGAATATACAGCCTTACAAGTTAAAAAATCAGTTGTCGGTTCAGGGCATGCAAAAAAAGAGCAGGTACAAGAAATGGTAAAACGCTTTTTAAAATTACCCGAAGTACCCCAAGCTGATTCTGCGGACGCGTTAGCATGTGCGATGTGTCATGCACATGCTTATAACCAATTACAAAATATGGATGCTTTAAGTTACCGAATGAAAAAAGGTAGGCTCGTATGATAGGTAGAATTTCCGGCATTCTTTTAGATAAAACACCGCCTCATGCTTTAATTGATTGCAACGGTGTAGGTTATGAATGCGAAGTGCCCATGAGTACTTTTTATTTACTTCCCCAAGTGGGAGAAAAAGTAATATTACTCACACATTTTGTTGTGCGTGAGGACGCCCAACTCTTATTTGGTTTTGGCACTCAACAAGAACGTTTAATGTTTAGACAGCTTTTAAAAGTGAATGGTATTGGAGCGAAATCAGCACTCGCCATTTTAAGCGGGTTATCCATTGATGAACTCATTCAAGCAGTGTCGCTTCAAGAAGCGGCTCTTTTAACGCGCGTACCTGGTATTGGCAAAAAAACAGCCGAACGATTATTGTTAGAACTCAAAGATAAATTTACACTCGATTCAGCTTTAAGTATAAAAAGTGTTGGTATCACGTCGATGAGCCAAGATGTCCTCAATGCATTGATTGCCTTAGGCTACAATGAACGTGAATCTTTAAATGCTGTTAAAAGTTTAGAAACAAATCTCACTGTGAATGATGGCATTAAACAAGCTTTAAAATATTTATCTAAGGGCTAATGAATCAGCATGATTGAATCGGATCGTTTTGTGACAAGCACCTTAAATGAGCCCGTCGAGGAGTCGATTGAGCGTGCACTTCGCCCAAAAGAGCTTCAAGAATATGTGGGTCAAGAAAAAGTCAGAAGTCAATTAGAAATATTTATTAAAGCTGCTAAAAATAGAAATGAAGCCTTAGATCATGTGCTTCTCTTTGGGCCACCTGGTTTAGGTAAAACGACATTAGCGCATATTATTGCAAAAGAGATGGGCGTTAACCTCCGTCAAACATCAGGCCCTGTTTTAGAAAAAGCAGGCGATCTTGCAGCACTTTTAACTAATCTAGAACCGAACGATGTGTTATTCATTGATGAAATTCATCGCTTATCACCCGTCATTGAAGAAATTTTATATCCCGCGATGGAAGATTATCGACTGGATATCATGATTGGTGAAGGTCCCTCAGCCAGATCCGTGCGACTTGATTTGCCTCCATTCACATTAGTTGGAGCGACCACGCGAGCAGGTATGCTCACCAATCCATTACGTGATCGTTTTGGTATTGTGTCTCGATTAGAGTTCTATAGTGAAGAAGAGCTTGCCAAAATTGTTGACCGCTCATCTACGCTTTTAGAGGCTGATATTGATCCATCGGGCTCATTAGAAATTGCAAAACGCTCTCGAGGTACACCTCGCATTGCAAACCGTTTATTAAGACGCGTTCGTGATTTTGCACAAGTAAAATCCAATGGAAAAATTACAGCTAACATTGCAGACGATGCGCTCCAAATGTTGGATGTTGATTTATTAGGTTTAGATGTGATGGATCGAAAATTACTTCAAGCCATTTTAGAGAAATTTAATGGTGGCCCTGTAGGCTTAGATAATTTAGCGGCTGCGATCGGTGAAGAGCGCGAAACCATTGAAGACGTATTAGAGCCTTATCTCATTCAACAAGGCTATCTCATGCGAACCCCAAGAGGTCGTGTGGTCACACAAGCAACCTATCTTCATTTTGGTATGAAGCCACCGACCCAACACATCACCGATAATTTATGGCAGGAATAAAAACTTTTTCTTTTCCTGTGCGTATTTATTTTGAAGACACCGACAGCGGTGGCGTGGTTTATCACTCCAATTATTTAAAATTTATGGAGCGCGCTAGAACAGAATGGTTGAGAAGTGTTGGTATTGATCAACACCATTTAAAATATCATGCGCATATTATGTTTGTGGTTCATCGTATCGATATCCAATACAAATTACCTGCACGTTTTAATGATGACTTGTTGGTTAAAAGCGAGCTCTTAGAGATAGGTTCAAGCAAAATTGAATTTAGGCAAATGATTTATCGTGATGAAGAAATGTTAATTGATGCAAATGTTGATATTGCATGTATTGATAGTGAAAAATTTAAACCCGTACGCATCCCATCCACCGTTAAACAAACTATGGAGTCTTTATGAATGTAGTGAATGATTTATCTTTTTTAAGTTTAATCACAGGGGCCACGATCCCGGTTCAGTTAGTGATGATTACCTTACTAGCTGCTTCTGGATTCTCCTGGTGGTATATCTTTATCAAGGTATCTGTATTAAAAAATGCAGAACTCGCAGTTGATGAATTCGAAAATACCTTCTGGACGAGTGGAGACCTTACTAAATTACACGACAGTATTCGTAATGGCCGTATTAAAAATCAAGGTTTAGCCACAATCTTTGAGGCAGGCTATAAAGAATTTAATCGACATAAAACATCACGTGCCGACATGAGCGATGTAATTGAAGGTGTGCGACGTGCGATGCGAGCGACGTATAATCGAGAGCTTGATTTTTTAGATGCGCACTTGCCATTTCTTGCTTCTGTCGGATCTGTGAGTCCCTACATTGGTTTATTCGGTACCGTATGGGGCATTATGAATGCGTTTAGGGGTTTAGCGAATGTTGCACAAGCAACACTGACACAAGTGGCACCAGGTATTGCAGAGGCTTTAATTGCAACTGCGATTGGTTTATTTGCAGCCATTCCGGCAGTGATCGCCTATAACCGTTTTGCAACTTCAGTCGACCGCTTATCTGTGAGATACGAAAGCTTCATGGAAGAGTTTGTTAACATCTTACAAAGAAAAGGATAAGTGATGCGTAAACGTCGCTTAATGAATCAAATCAATGTGGTGCCTTATATTGATGTGACATTAGTTTTACTCGTCATTTTTATGGTGACAGCCCCTATGACAAATCCAGGTCTGGTAGAGCTCCCTGAAGTCGGTGAAACTTTAAAGCAAACCGCAGCGCCTATTGTCATCACAGTCAA
>JBEEPP010000114.1:0-3360 GCA_041191045.1 Pseudomonadota bacterium | reverse complement strand
GCCCTTTCATACCAATAACGGCTATTGGACTCATCACCTTCGATCTTATGAAGTACGGCATGAATCCAATAAGCATAACTAGAATCTAAGTCTTGAACGATTTTGTGAGAGGCATCCCATGCATCGTTAATAGCGAAAGTAATCGCTCGGTTAAGCAGCTCCTTATGTGATGAGCCACTCATAGAGCTTAGCGGCTATTAAAGAAGCCTATGTTGTAGACTTTACCATCCATAATTGTTAATTCAGTCTGTTTCCAGGTATTTTTTTCATCCGACTTAACAAGATTGTTGTAGTACCACATTTCGATATTGACACGCTTATTAGGGTTTGACTTGTCTACCGTGGGTCTTCCAATTACAGAGCTAGCATTAGTTGGCTTAACAGACATTTCCTTCCTAGCTGGTTCGCCAAGAATTTGAAGCACTTTTTCTTTAGATTTAGCGCCAAACGCATCTAAAAACTCATTTTCTGTATATAGTTTTTTTCCTTCAGCTAATACTTGAAAAGAAAGTCCTAATACTATGAATATAAATAATATTTTTTTAAATAATGTAGACATATTAACCTTTAATTAATGATAATTTTAAGTCCGTCATATCCAACATCGATATGATCAGGTAATACATTTTTTAATACTTCATATTCTAAATCATGTGTCATATGAATCAAATATGTTTTCTTTGCTTTTATTCGGTTAGCAAAAATTAAACTTTGTTCGAGATTGATATGTGTGTGATGCTCTTTAACACGTAAACAATCCAAGAGTAAGATGTCTAAATCATCTAAAAGGTTCAGTGAGTTATCAGGAATATCGGATACGTCAGTGAGATAAGCTAAATTTCCAATGCGATAGCCATAGATTTCTGATTTTCCATGGACAACAGGAATTGGCGTTACAAGTTCGCCAAAAAGCTGAAATGGATCATCAACCGGCATTGCTTTTAAAACAGGCATTTCCCAAAACCCTTTAGGTTCGTTCAATGCATAGCCAAACTTTAATGCAATATGTTCAAGCGACTCTTTTTTTCCGTAAATAGGTATTTGCATTTTGTGTAACTGACAAAAAGCTCTTAAATCATCTATACCATGAAGATGATCTGCATGAGTATGTGTATAAAGCACAGCATCAATTCTTAGGATTGATTCTCTTAGAGATTGAAAACGTAGATCAGGGCTAGTATCGATAAGAATATGCTCGCCTGATTTTAATTTAATAAGAGATGAGCAACGTGTACGCTTATTTTTCGGATTGACAGATAAGCAAGTTTCACAATTGCATCCAACAACAGGGGTGCCCGCGCTTGATCCACTGCCAAGAATGGTTAATTCGAAGGACGGCATTTTGAAAAAAGCTTAAAGAAATTTTGTGTGGTTACTTCACCAACTTCTTCCACTGAAATATTTTTTAGTTTTGCAATTTCCTCTGCGACATGAATCACATTGGATGGATCATTTATTTTACCTCTATAAGGTACAGGTGCCAGATATGGAGAGTCTGTCTCAATAAGAATCCGATCAAGAGGAATAGCTTTCACAACTTCTTTAAGATCTGTTGCATTTTTAAATGTTACAATGCCTGAAAATGAAATATAGAAATTAAGTTTAATAGCCTCGAGAGCTACATCAAGAGCTTCTGTAAAGCAGTGCATTACACCACCTACATGATTAGCGCCCTCCTCTCGCATAATTTTTAAAGTATCCTCTGCTGCATTTCGTGTATGAATAATAAGGGGTAAATTTGATTGAATAGCAGCTTTAATATGTGTTCTAAAACGATCCCTTTGCCATGAAAGATCCCCTTGCACTTTAAAATAATCTAGTCCGGTTTCGCCAATAGCTACAACCTTTTTTTCTTTAGCAAAGCGACATAACTCCTCCACAGAGGGCTCTTCAATATCTTCGTAATCCGGATGAACGCCAACAGATGCAAAAATATGAGGATATGTATTAGCAATCTTAAAAATTTCGGGTAATTTGTCCAAAGTAACGCTTACACATAAAGCATGGGTAACTTTATTACATGACATCTTGGAAAGAATAGAATCTATATTTTGATATAGCTCTGGAAAATTAATATGGCAATGAGAATCTACAAAGCTTGTCATGATGGCTCAAAAATTTGTTTGTATTTAATAAAAATATTTTGCAGTTGAAGTTCCTGATTAACTGGGTGTGATGCAATTTTTTTTAATTCATTTAATTCGTTTGTAAATAAAAGTAAGGCATTAAGATTAATTTGTTTTGCTTGAGAGTGAATGCGCTTCTCTTCATTTATAAAATAATAACTCTGTTGCGTATGAAAGTTTAGCAATAAATCAAAAGCCCATTTTTGAATCATATTTAATATCCAATCAAGCCCTTGAGTCAGAATTGCATAATTAACTTTAGTGATATCAATATTATGGCCTTGAGATAATAATTGGATAACAACATCGCGCTCCGATTTATTTTCTAATTCCTTGATGGCATTAAATGGTGAGCCACCAGTAAGTGAAAGCAAACTTTCCTCATGGGCTATATTTTGATCCATCAAAAACAATTTGGCCTCATCTAATGACGGACCTCGAAGGTCAAATAATTGGCAGCGACTTCGAATAGTAGGAATTATTTTTTGTATTTGGCTTGATAAAAGAATAAATAGAGTATTTTCTGGCGGCTCCTCTAAAATTTTAAGCAGCGCATTAGATGCAGCCTGATTAAGGGAGTCTGCTGGCTCAATCAAAACAACACGTTTACCGCTTACTTGATGAGCTGAAAGTTCTAGATATTCTGATAGCTCTCGAATTTGATCAATTACAATACTCTTTTTACGAATAGTTTTTCTTTTTAATGACTCATCGTCCTCATTTTCAATAGGGGCGATATGTTTAAAATCAGGATGTGACTCAGGAAACCACTCGCAACTTGAACATATCTCGCAAGGAAAATAATTAGCAAGAGGGTTTTGACATAAATATGATTTTGTAAATTTAATTGCAAAATCATATTTTCCAATGCCTTCTTTGCCTTTTAGAATCAAAGCGTGAGGAAGCTTTTCATTTTCATGAATAGCAATCCAAGCATCTTTAAACCAAGGGTAAATAGAGTCCATCATAAAATAGTCTTAATTGCCTTAATGACATCTTGAGCTACAGATTCAATAGCTTGATTTGCATTAATAATCTTATAACGATTAGGATTTTGTCTCGCGAGGTCCAGGTATACATTTCTAAGACGATTAAAAAAAGATTCATCTTCTTTTTCAAACTTATCGGGAGATCTATTTTTCTTTAAACGTTCAATACTTATTTCAACAGGCAAATCAAATAACAAAGTAAGATCAGCCTTGAGTTCTGGATGCACCCACGATTCAAGTGCTTC
>JBEEPP010000113.1:0-3365 GCA_041191045.1 Pseudomonadota bacterium | reverse complement strand
TTGAGCAGAATCCTCTATCAATCGTTGCAAAAAGCCATCTCAATGAACACGGTGCAGATCTCACAACCTCAGGGATGATCGATTTTGGAGATAATAGGCGCGCGCAATTTGATATCAGCTTTGAATGTGTTCGACGTTCTCAATTTGAAATATTCGGATCAAAAGGGAAATTAATGTGCCATACAGTATGGCAGCATGAGAATGATAAAGCCTTATTAACTTTAACAACAGATACAGATGGCGTAAAAAATGAACATATTAAAAAAGCCAATCATTTTACGCTTGAGATTGATCACTTTAACCAATGCATCATAAATAATACCGCACCTAAACTTTCTTTAGATGATGCACTTTGGAATACAAAAACATTGGAAGCTATTCAATCATCCATCAAAACAAAAACCTGGGTTCATCTTTAAAAGCTTCAAAAACAAAAAAGCCCGCATATAGCGGGCTTTTTTAAAATCTGAATAATTACTTATTCATTACATACATTGTAACTTCGAAACCGAAACGCATTTCAGTAGCAGCTGGAGTTGTCCACATGATGTTTATCCTTTTAATAAGTTAATAAGAAATTACTTAAATGTAATCTTACTCGGACTATAAAAGTAAACACCTTTAGGATCATGAATGAGGTCTCATGAAAATCATGAGAGATAAAGCACCAAAACAATAAATTTATATTAAAAACTATATAAATCAATAACTTATAAAACTACACCTTAGCTGGCTTAGGTTGTGGTTTTTTACCTTTAGATTCTTTTCTCTTATCTTTACTACCCATATATGACCTCCTTTATAGGTTGAATAAATGAACATTGTATACGAAAGGCTAGGGCTTCAGCCGCTTCTTTATTTCTTTTTCGTACTCTGGAAAATACTGCGAGATTACCTTTAAATCGAACTGAGAAAGAATCGAATTATTCGATTCTCGCTCCAATAAAAACTCAAACGATGCTTTGATTAAACTCTCATGCGAGACCTTACCATCGGTTAGTGACTTATAGAAATCATTTGAAACATGAACCTCATGTTTTGTAGTCGATTTTAATTTCACAGTGACTTCAAAATCAGAATCTTTAATTAATTTAATCGTAATCATTTGCGTCTTGATCTTGCCTCTTTACCCCAGCGCTTAACTAGAAGATAAAGAATGAAAAAAGAGAAAATTACAAAAGCAATTCTGATGGGAAGGTATGTTAAATCAGAAAATATATATTGAAAAAAAACATAAGGTGTTAAAAGTACCGCGGAAATAACTCGTGCTAAATATAAATTTTTTAACTGTTTACTTTTTTTATTCTTTTTATAAATCTTCCATGATATGAGTGCAAAAGAAAAAGCAGCAATTAAAAATAAAATACCACCATACATAATTATCATGAATACATTCATATCAAATCCAAATTAAAAACCTTTAACCAAAAAACCAATAACAAACAGCAATAGAAGCTAATACCCCTACAAGATCTGCAAATAATGCGCATGCCACAGCATGTCGAGCTCGCTGAATACCCACGGCACCAAAATAAACAGCCAGAACATAAAATGTAGTTTCGGTGCTTCCTTGCACAGTAGCTGCTAATAATGATGGAAAGCTATCCACACCGTGAGTTGTCATAGTATCAATTAACATAGCTCTTGCGGCACTCCCGGAAAAAGGTTTTACAAGTGCAGTAGGCAATGCATCCACAAAACGTGTATCCCAGTCAAAGCTATGAGCTAAATAACGAATCATGTCCAAAGTGAAATCAAGTGCTCCTGATGCCCGAAGAACACCTACTGCACATAACATTGCAACCAAATAAGGAAGTAAATTTTTTGATACATCAAAACCTTCTTTTGCACCTTCAATAAATGACTCATAAATTGGTATACGTTTTAAAACACCTGCTATGAGAAAAGTAATAATCAAACCAAAAAGTACGGCATTGCCCAAGAAAGAGGAAAATACTCCTAAAGCTCCGACTGATAAGTGAGTTAAGAAAAAGATAAATGCAGATAATAAAATCGCTATTGTTAGCATCCAAGTTAAAACAACAGGATCATTCATTTTAATACGTTGAGTAAATGCAACAGAAAAAAATCCAGCTATCGTAGATGCACTTGTCGCTAGAAGAATTGGTAAAAAAACAAGGGTGGGATCTACAGCACCTTGTTGCGCACGATACATAAAGATTGACACAGGCAGCAAAGTAAGTGAAGAAGCGTTCATCACTAAAAATAAAATTTGTGCATTGCTGGCAATCTTTGGTGTCGGATTAAGTGACTGCAAAGATCGCATCGCTTTAAGTCCAATAGGTGTCGCCGCATTATCAAGACCTAATCCATTTGCAATAAAATTCATAGTGATAAGGCCGACTGCTGGATGCTTTTTAGGAACCTCAGGCATAAGACGTCTAAATAATGGCGAAAGCCAACCTGCAATTTTTTCAACCAAACCAGCTTGTTCGGCAATTTTTAAAAAACCCAACCATAGTGTTAGCGTTCCGAAAAGCAATATCATGACTTCGACGGATAATTTCGCCATAGAAAAAAGACTGTCTACCATGCGAGCAAAAACTTCGAGGTCGCTTAAGTTAGCCCATCGCCATAAAGCACTTAACAAAGCGATAAAGAAAAAACTCACCCATAGCGTATTTAAGATCGAACCATTATGCTTTGTTGAAGTTTTATTCTGATAAGGTTGATTGATTTTTATAATGATTCACCCAGTGCGAGTTACTAGATTTAAAGATGTATGAAAATTATAAGGCTAAGAAATCTATTTTTGAAAACTAATTCATCGATTTAATTGGTCGGAGCGGTGAGATTCGAACTCACGACCCCTTGCACCCCATGCAAGTACGCTACCAGGCTGCGCTACGCCCCGAAAACTAAAACAATGATGAGTTACTTTCTAAGTAGCTCGATAATACTGAGCAATTCGTCTTTAATCGATTTGATATTAAGGCCGGCAAGAGAATTGGATTGGTTGAGATTTTCTAAAGGTAATTCAACTTGACCCTGCTTAGTCACTTGAAATTCTCTAGGGGGCTCAGCTTGCTTTACTTCCTTTACAAAATTTTTATCTTTAAGTCGCTGTTTAGCCCCTTGAATCGTAAAGCCTTCATCATGAAGGAGCTCTCTAATTTTACGAATGAGAAGCACTTCAGGTAATTGATAATAACGTCGATTGCCGCGTCTCTTGATGTCTTTGAGTTGATCAAACTCCTGCTCCCAATATCGAAGCACATGCGCCTTGACGAGACAAAGCTCACTTACCTCTCCGATTGCAAAATATCTCTTTGAAGGTATTTCAGGTAAGACGGGGGATTTAAGCTTTCTTTCCAGAGTAGTTCTCTTCTACATTGCTTTTTAGT
>JBEEPP010000112.1:0-3375 GCA_041191045.1 Pseudomonadota bacterium | reverse complement strand
CTCGAAAGCTAAAGTCTTTGCGGCGGGCGATATTCGCCGTGGCCAATCATTAGTCGTATGGGCGATTCGTGAAGGTCGTCAGTGCGCTCGTGCAGTAGATGAATTCTTGATGGGAACATCTACCCTCCCACGTTAATTTTTAAAACTTTAATTTCAAGTTTTAAAATTATTTATGACACAACATCAAAACGATCACTTCTTAAAAGCGCTTCATAGAGAGCCTACTCCTTACACACCCGTTTGGATGATGCGTCAAGCAGGACGCTACTTACCTGAGTACCGTGCGACACGTCAAAAGGCGGGTGACTTTTTAAATCTTTGCAAGAATCCCAATCTAGCGACAGAAGTGACATTGCAACCACTTGATCGTTATCCGCTTCTTGATGCATCTATTTTATTTTCAGATATCTTGACGGTGCCTGATGCTATGGGATTAGGACTTTATTTTGCAGCAGGCGAAGGTCCAAAATTTGAAAGACCGTTAAGAGAAGAATCTGATATTCAGAAGCTAAAAATTCCTGATGTAGAAAAAGATTTGAAATATGTAATCGATGCGGTCTCGCAAATTAAGAGCGCATTAAAAGGGCGCGTACCTTTAATCGGATTCTCCGGAAGTCCGTGGACATTAGCGACTTATATGGTTGAGGGTCAAGGAGGGACTGATTTTTTAACGATTAAAAAAATGGCTTACAGCCGGCCCGACTTGCTTCATCACGTCTTAAAAACAACAACTGAAGCCGTGACACAATATTTGCATGCGCAAATTGAAGCCGGTGTCGATGCCATTATGATTTTTGATTCATGGGGTGGTGCACTATCTCATCAAGGCTATTTAGAATTTTCATTGCCATATATGAAAGTGATTTTGTCTAATTTAAAAATGATGAGTAGTAAAAAAATTCCATCGATCATCTTTACTAAAGGTGGTGGTCATTGGCTAGAGGATCAAGTTACAGCAGGATCAGACGCATTAGGACTCGATTGGCAAACCGATATTAAAATGGCACGTCAAAAAGTGGGTCAAAAAGTAGCGCTTCAAGGCAATTTAGATCCTGCGATTTTGTTATCTAAACCTGAAGCGATTGAAAAAGAAGTCAAACGTATATTAGATGGATATGGTGTAGGCACGGGCCATATTTTTAATTTAGGCCATGGTATTACCGAACACACACCACCCGAAAACGTAGATGTGATGCTAGCGACTGTGCGAGAATACAGCCAGCAATTTCACGTCAAATAAAATTTAATTTGAATTTTGTTGAAGTCTAGCGATGCGATCATCTAAACTTGGATGTGTCGAAAATAATTCTTTAAGGCCCATGCCTTGCTCGCCTGAAATGCCTAATGCTGCAATTGATTTTGGTAAAGCGCTAGATTCATATTGTGCCTTGAGTCGCTGAAGGGCTGCAATCATTTTTTGTTTTCCAGCGAGTTGGCCACCACCAATATCAGCTCGATATTCGCGTTGACGGGAGAACCACATGACAACGATCGAAGCTAGAACACCTAATAGTAATTCTGAGATAATCATGGCGACAAAGAATGCAGGGCCCGTACCTTCCCTTGTTTTAAAAATAACTTTATCTACTGTATAGCCAATAATGCGTGAGAAGAATAAAACAAATGTATTCACAACACCTTGTATGAGTGTCAATGTCACCATATCACCATTTGCAATGTGAGATATTTCGTGACCAATCACTGCTTCAGCTTCGTCTTTAGTCATCATTTCAAGCAAGCCTGAAGATACAGCAACAAGAGAACTATTGCGACTCATGCCTGTTGCAAACGCATTGACAACTGGAGAGTTAAAAATAGCTACTTCAGGCATTTGAATGCCGACTGCTTGTGATTGATTTTTGACTATATTCATGAGCCAAATTTCATCAGGTGTTTTGGGGTTGTCGATGGTGACAGCACCCGACATTTGTTTGGCTGACCACTTTGAAATAGCTAGCGAAATAAAAGCACCACCAAAGCCCATCACCGCTGCAAAAATTAAAAGACTGTTAAGGTTAAGTCCATTCGCATTAAGGAATGGTTCTACCCCAAGCAATCGCATGGTGATAGAAAGAACAAAAACAATCGCAAGGTTGGTCGCAAGAAAATAAAAGATACGCTTCATCTTAAAAAAATGCTTTCTTTAGTTAGGTTGATCAATCACTGCATTTACTTGAACGGATACTTTTTGTCCTACACGATATTTGGTTTGAGTCTCTTCTTCAAACTCATGACCATTGTAGGAAAAAGTCGTAATGTAACCTTCTTGAACTCTTTGATAATTATCGCGTTGCGTGCAACGTTCAACATTATTTGTGTCATTGGTGTCAGCATTCTGAACGCGGTCACCCACAACGGCACCCACTGCTGCACCTACTGCACCTGCAGCGACCTTGCCACTTCCCTTGCCTACTCGGCTTCCTAATAATCCACCAGCCACACCACCAATAATGGCACCGGCTATACCTTTTTCTTTAGGAGGCGTGGCTTCCGTAGTAGTTTGGCATGAGGAAATAGGACGATTCACTTCAATGTAACGAGGTGTGACTCGTTTAACGGTGGCCATATCTGAAAATTCGGCAGCATTCGCAAAGCTTGAAGCTAAAAACATAAGAGCAATCGAGAGCTTTTTCATAATGTATCCTTTTTATAATTAATTTTTTAGATGAGTATTTAAGGTCTTAAGTTCAATTCTATAAAAAACTAACCTTCTTCGACAATAATTTTTTCCGAAAGGCGAATCATACGCTCAATAGGTGTGACCCAAACTAAACCATCGCCTTGCTGACCTGTATGTGCCGTTTCGACAATAATTTGTAGGATGCCTTCCACTAAATTATCAGGGGTAATCATCTGAATGAATATTTTAGGCGTGTAGTCACTGAGTTCTTGTCTCAAATCATCTGTAACTTTTTTTAAGCCATGGCCACAACCGTCTACTTTAGTGACAGTCATGCCAGGAAAATTCTTAAGATTTCTCATCGCAGAACGAATTTTAGGTAATCGATGAGGTGGAATGATGGCTTTAATTTCTTTCATAATAATTTATCCAATGATTTAAGCTTCAATCGGGCCTTCTGCAAATTTCTTATATAAAGTTGGTAATACAAGTAAGGTCAGAACCGTTGACGTAATGAGACCGCCAATGACAACAATAGCGAGCGGTTTTTGTACTTCAGAGCCGGGGCCTGTGGCAAACAAGAAGGGAACCAACGCAAGAAGTGCTACGGTTGCAGTCATCAGCACAGGCCTTAATCTTTGTTTGCAACCCTCTCGAATGGCATCGAATTGAGACATGCCTTCAGATTTTAACTGTTGAATACAAGTGATTAAGACAACCCCATTTAGAACAGCAATACCACATAGTGCAATAAA
>JBEEPP010000111.1:0-3385 GCA_041191045.1 Pseudomonadota bacterium | reverse complement strand
TTAGAATCAAAAACGACTTTTATTGTCTCAGCATGCCCTGTTGTGCCAGTTGTGACTTCTCGATAACATACATTTTTTACATGTCCGCCGGAGAAACCTACGGTTGTATCAACAACGCCCGGTATTTCACTTAAAAGATTTTCTAAACCCCAATAGCAACCACCCGCCAAATATACTGTTTCAATAGCCATATTAATTAAGCACAATCAGACTGTGATTCAAGCCATCTTTTAGTGCATGCTTTATCTTCAGCTTTACAGGGGAATTGTTCCGTAAGCGTTAAATCTTTAATAGCTGCCTCTGTTGCTAAATCTTTAACTTTTCCGTTTTTATTTTTTTCTTCTTTATCAATCATATTTACACCTTTTGGGTTCTTAAAATTATTAACTTATGGTTAATAATTTTAAGATTCGATGTAAATTTATTAGTTCCAAGAATTAGTTAAGTTGATTTGAAAAATAGTGATTTACATCCCTATGATTCATTTCATCTTTTCGCACAGCCCAAATAACATCACTTAATCGTGCGTTCTTTTTTAAATGCCAATAATCAATAGCTATTTGAGGTGCTGGAATATTTTCATATTTACCCATTTGGACGCCATGCAAATATTCTGTATAGCTATAAACTGCTTCCTCTTCAAAATAACCAACTAAGCGATGGGCTGTTCTCGATGAAATCAAATAAAGCAAAAAGAATAAGTTATAAAAAATGCCTTGTGCCAGAATGATTAAAAACCTTTCAAAAGCGTTTGGTTTGGCAATTTCAATAAAAGTCATTAAATGCATACGCTCATTTTCTGCCTCATCAAGCAGTAACCTGATCCAACCATCGTCATTTTGCATCCGCCTTAAGGATTTAAGGTGCTGTAAAGTACCGCCTACCATTCCTGGCACGCCTGCTACCGTTTCTAAAACTACAGCTCTATGTCCGTATCGTCCAGCAAAAAAAGTATCTGCAAAAAAACGAAGGAATTTAGTACAAGCCAGGGCAAAGTAATCAGAAAAACCTTCAGCCTTATGATGAGTTATTCTTTTAATCATGATGTTATTAGAGAGTTAAATTAATCTAGTGAGTTCAATGAAAAAATCTCTGGGTTTTTGTTCTATTTTAACTCACCCCTATTACAACCCTGCTAAAATAATTAATGGGTGTGATTCATTTAAATGATTAATTTTTTGATGGCCGTTTTTTCTCTAATTCTATTTTTTTGCTGTCATCTGGCTTTGAAGAAATCATTTTTTCACCATCCCACCTTTGACCGCACCAACAAATACCTTGAGCATTAATGATACAGACTCCTCTTCCACAGCATCTTTTATCTTCCAAAATTTGAGCTCCTTATAAAATAATTGCTAGATAAATTTCTATAATCTATTTCTATTCAAGTTAACTATTTTCAACTAGAGTATCAGCAATAACTAAATTTACTTAATTTTAATGAAGATAAACAAAATACCGTCATCAGAAATTACGCCTGAGCATATTTATAATGATCGTCGAAATTTTATAAAAAATTTAGGTTTAATTTTAGGTTCAACTGCGCTCTCTGCATTTGCAAATAAAAGTTTTGCAGCACTTCATACACTACCTTCATTTGCTCAAGCTAAAGAGCGAGAAAAAGAAAAGCTATCCTCACTTAAGGACATCACAAGCTATAACAATTATTATGAATTCGGTACTTCAAAATCTGACCCTTATGACTATGCAGAAAAATTAAATATCGACCCTTGGTCAATCTCTATTGAAGGCTCTGTGGCTAAACCACTCAAATTAGATTTGGATGAACTTATAAAAGAGATGCCTTTAGAAGAGCGTATTTATAGACTTCGATGCGTCGAAGGTTGGTCGATGGTCATCCCTTGGGTGGGTATTCCATTACATGCATTACTTAAAAAAGTGTCGCCGAATGGAAATGCTAAGTATGTGGAATTTGTCTCCTTAAAACGGCCAAGTGAAATGATTGGCCAAAAAGATGACATGCTCGATTGGCCCTATACCGAAGGCCTAAGATTCGATGAAGCGATGCATCCTTTGACGATATTAGCAGTGGGTTTATATGGAAAAGTTTTACCTAAACAAAATGGTGCACCTATCAGATTAGTTGTGCCATGGAAATATGGATTTAAGAGCATTAAAGCGATTACAAAAATTAGATTAGTAGAAAAAATGCCTATATCTACTTGGATGAAAGCAAACCCAAAGGAATATGGTTTTTATGCAAACGTGAATCCTAAAGTTGATCACCCTCGATGGTCACAAACCACTGAAAGAAGAGTTGGTGAAAGTTTATTAACACCTCGATTAAAAACGCAGATGTTTAATGGTTACCAAGAAGAGGTTGCTCACCTATATCAAGGTATGGATCTAAATAGGTATTTTTAAACCTTTTGAAATTAAATCAAATATATATCAAACGTTTAATTTTTATCATAAGCCTTTGGCCAGTTTTATCTCTTAGTGTTTCTATGTTCCTAAATAATCTTGGAGCTAATCCAGTCGAATTTATTGAGCGTCATTTTGGTAAGTGGGCACTTATTTTTTTATGCTTAACATTAAGCATGACGCCTTTAAGAAGAATCACCCATATGAATCAGTGGATTTTATATAGAAGAATGTTAGGGCTTTTTACTTTTTTCTATGCAACAGTTCATCTTCTTTGCTATATAGGGCTCGACTATCATTTTGCTTGGATTGACATAAAAAATGACATTATTAAGCATCGCTATGTGCTTGTGGGTTTTTTAGGATGGCTTTTGTTATTACCTTTAGCTATTACTTCATCGGAAAAAATGATGAGAAAGCTTAAATCTAATTGGAAAAGATTACATCGCCTTATTTATCTAATAGCTATTCTTGGCGTGCTTCACTTTGCATGGCTAGTTAAAAAAGATATTACCGAGCCACTCATTTACGCCTTAATTGTTTTAATTTTATTTCTATTGAGATTAAATTTGTTTAAGGGTCAGAGGCTTTAGAACAAATAAGTAAAAAATTTAAAACTGATTATTAAATGCCAAATATCACTATTTACTGTTTTAGAAATGACCTACGTTTAGAAGATAATCCGGCTTTTCTAAAAGCTGCAAGCGAAAGCGATATTTTATTACCATTATTTTGCCATCCTAATAATGATTTGATTTATAAAAGCGTTAAAAGGGTTGGCATACATAGACAAACTTTTTTAAGGCAGGCATTAAATCAATTAAGCGCTAGTCTTAAATTGATGGGCTCAGATCTTATTGAAGTTCAAGGTAATATTTGTGATCAGATAAAAAAAATAGCAGATGCAATCGGTGCTACAAATATTTTCTTCGAAAAAATTATAGCTCCTGAAGAGCTTGAGCAAGAAGCATTAATTCGAAGCCTAGGTATTCCTGTTGTG
>JBEEPP010000110.1:0-3426 GCA_041191045.1 Pseudomonadota bacterium | reverse complement strand
GCGGCGAATTTGTGAAGGCGATACATAGATATCATCAGGGCCTGCTAGGTATGAAGTATCTGGTGATCTTAGGAATCCAAAACCATCTTGAAGCACCTCTAAAGTCCCATCTCCAAAAATACTGTCCCCTTTTTTTGCCTTATTTTTTAAGATCGCGAAGATCAAGTCTTGCTTTCTCATACGACTCGCATTTTCAATTTCGTCTGTGATCGCCATTTCTACGAGTTGTGCAATAGGGAGGTGTTTTAATTCAGATAAATGCATGTTTGAGGGTTTCCGATTAGTGTTACGTTGAGGGGTTTTTAAGGAGGGGTATTAGCTTTAGATGTTGCTATCAATAAATGTAGTTAATTGGGATTTTGATAAGGCGCCAACTTTAGTTGCTTCGACATTACCATTTTTAAAAATCATTAGGGTAGGAATGCCTCTGATACCAAACTTGGCCGGGATTTGAGCATTCTCATCAATATTCAGTTTAGCAATCTTTAATTTACCGTCGTAGTCTTTACATATCTCATCAAGAATTGGCGCAATCATTTTGCAAGGCCCACACCATTCTGCCCAGTAGTCAACAAGGACAGGGACGGTAGATTGAAGCACTTCAGTTTCAAAAGTTGCGTCTGATAAATGGATAATATTTTTACTCATGATGACCTCTAATGGATTAAATCTGTAATTAAGCTAGCTAGTGTTACGGGCAATTTATTTTGGGATTTATGAACTAACTTGAATGTTTTGAAAAAACTATGAAAAACATTATAGCAACATCTTCAATTAAATCAAATAACACCTTAGACCCTGATTTGATAGGGTCTAAGGCTATTTAATAGTTCTTTATTTTCAATAAGTTAAGCTTAAAGATAAATCGTTTTATTTATTGATATATTCAAATAATTTAACGACTTTAGTAACTTTACTTGTATTTTTAGCAATATCTTCAGCTTCTTTAGCTTCTTTCTCATTCAAAATACCCATGAGATAAACGACTTTATTTTCAGTGATTACTTTGACGTGGAACGGCGACACTTTATTTTCTTTAAATAAACGTGCTTTAACATTAGAGGTAATTAAAGTATCTTCTGCACGAGAGGAAATCGAAGCGATAGAATCCACAGTTAATTCGTTAGTGACGGATTTTACATTAGTAATTTCTTTCACTTTATTTTCGATCTTTGTTTTGACTTCTTGGTTTTGAACTTGACCTACAATAAGGACGTGACCATTGTAGCTAACCACACTTGAACTTACCTCTTCCTTGATGTTTTGAATAGCACCAAACGCTTTTAATTCAATGGTTGTATCTTCAGTAATGATTCCCGGGGTTCTTCGGTCTGCAGCCGTATCAATGCCTATAGCGCCGCCGCCAATGATAGCAGCTGGACATCCGAAGAGTTGTAATAAGATGAATGAGATAAAAAGTAATTTGATATGTTTAAGCATAGTTTCCTCTAAACTTTTATTAACATAGTGTCGATATGTGACAAAATGATTATATCTCTTTTAAAGAGGTCTTGAGTGAGCGAATTAAAAGAGCTGTCTTGAGCACTTTAAAAATAATTGGGCCGTTAATGATGAGTGGAAAATTGTATGTGGTAGCCACCCCTATAGGCAATTTAAATGATATTACCTATAGAGCGCTTGAAACTTTTAAATCAGTAGACCTGATTGCTTCCGAAGATACAAGACATACTCAAGGTCTTTTATCCCATTTTTCCATTGAAAAAAAACAATTTGCAGTGCATCAACACAATGAAAAAGCGTCCGCACAAAAAATCATTGAATACTTAAAAGATGGAAAACATATTGCATTAGTGACAGATGCAGGGACCCCTAATATAAGTGATCCTGGCGGTTTGATTGTGAAGGAGGTGGCAGCAGCTGGTTTTGAAATTATTCCTATTCCAGGCGTCTCGGCTCTTACAGCCGCTTATTCTGTTTCAGGGATGGAATATACAAGCTTTCATTTTTATGGATTTTTACCGACCACCAGCAGTCAAAGAATAAAAGTATTCGAGAGCCTTCAAATACAATCATGCCCCATGATTTTTTATGAGGCACCTCACCGTATCATTAAAACCTTAAGCGATATGGCTGTTTTTTTTGGGAACCAACATGAGATTGTCGTGGCGCGTGAACTTACTAAAACATTTGAAAGTATTTATCGGGGTAAAATTTCAAAGGTTAAAGAAACGATTGAAAGCGATAGCAATTTTCAAAAAGGCGAGTTTGTGATTCTAGTTTCTCCCATTTACCATGAAAAAAAAGAATTGCTCACCGAAGATCAGCATAGAATATTAAAAATATTACTCAATCATATGTCTACCAATGCGGCAGTGAAATTAGGCGTTGAGATATTAAAAGTCAATAAGAATTATTTATATGAGGAGGCTTTGAAAGTAAAAAAATATGACTAAGACTTTAACGATTACCACCCCAGATGATTTTCATGTGCATTTAAGAGATGATGCACTTATGGCTTCAGTCGTTCCTTATACTGCGAAGCAATTTGCGAGAGCGCTTGTGATGCCTAATTTAAAACCGCCTATCACGACAGTAGATCAAGCAATTCAATATGAATCTAGAATTAAAAATGCTTTGGAAAGTGATAACCGCTTTCAACCTCTCATGACTTTATATCTCACAGATAAAACTTCGCTCGATGAAGTTAAAAAAATTCCTGAACATAAACAAATTGTAGGTATTAAATATTACCCAGCGGGTGCCACAACCAATTCAGATTCTGGCGTCAGAAATATTGATGATCGTTATGATGTTTTTGAGCTCATGGAAAAATTAGATGTAGCCCTTTTATTACATGGTGAAGTTGTAGATCCAGGAATTGATATTTTTGATCGAGAAAAAGTATTCATTGATCAGCATTTATTAAAAATACATAAAACATTTCCTAATTTGAGAATTGTGTTGGAACACATCACCACAAAAGATTCTACAGATTTTATTTTAAGTACCTCTAAAAAAGTGGCGGCTACGATTACACCACAACATCTTTTATTGAATAGAAATCATATGTTTGTCGGTGGCATCAATCCACATCATTACTGTCTACCTATTTTAAAAAGAGAAGCGCATCGACAAGCACTTTTAAGCGCAGCATCATCAGGTAATCCAAAATTCTTTTTAGGTACTGATAGTGCGCCTCACCTAAAATCGACAAAAGAAAATGCTTGCGGTTGCGCAGGTATTTTTTCTGCAGCAAGCGCTATTGAGCTTTATGCTGAAGTATTTGATGAGCTTAATGCGATAGATAAATTAGAAGGTTTTGCAAGTTTTTACGGTGCAGATTTCTATGGATTAGAAAGAAATAAATCATCAATCAATCTTATTAAAGAAGAGTGGGCTGTGCCTGAAAAAATTACTGTAGGTGATGAAGCAATTATTCCGCTATATGCTGGAAGAAAAATTTCC
>JBEEPP010000109.1:0-3450 GCA_041191045.1 Pseudomonadota bacterium | reverse complement strand
TTCAAGTCGAGGCTTTGATCTTGATTTAAGCACTTTTCAGTCATTGGAAAATGTAAGAAAAGAACTGCAAGTAAAGACGCAAGATCTTCAAGAAAAAAGAAACTCTATTTCAAAAGAAATAGGTATTGCGAAATCTAAGAATGAGAATACTGATTTACTTATGAAAAGCGTGAATGCTATTTCTGATGATTTAAAAGCATGTGAGTCAGAATTGGCTGAGCTACAAGAAAAAATTAATCAGTTTATGCTGAATCTTCCTAATATTCCGCACGAATCTACTCCTCTAGGTAAGTCTGAAGCCGATAACAAAATAGTTAAGACGGTAGGTGAGCCTAGAAAATTTACTTTTAAAGTTAAAGACCATGTTGATGTGGGTGCAAATCATGGACTTAATTTTGATTTAGGTGCAAAGCTTTCTGGGGCTCGTTTTGTAGTAATGGAAGGTAAGCTTGCAAGGCTGCATCGCGCTATTGCGCAATACATGCTCGACACTCAAACAGAGAAACACGGATATAAAGAATGTTATACGCCTTATTTAGTGAATAGCGAGACACTAATAGGCACAGGACAGCTCCCTAAGTTCGAAGCTGATCTTTTTAGCCTTTCACACAATGAAAGTAAATTATATTTAATTCCAACTTCTGAAGTGACGCTAACAAATTTTGTTCGAGATGAAGTTGTTAAACAGTCTGATCTTCCTATTAAATTAACCGCACATACGCCATGCTTTAGGTCAGAAGCCGGATCATATGGAAAAGACACACGCGGTATGATTAGGCAGCATCAATTTGATAAAGTTGAAATGGTTCAGATTGTGCATCCTGATAAAAGTTACGAAGCATTAGAAGAGATGGTCTCGCATGCTGAATTTATCTTGACTTCATTAGAGCTTCCATATCGATTGTTATCATTATGTACAGGTGATATGGGCTTTGGCGCAGCAAAAACTTTTGATTTGGAAGTTTGGCTTCCATCACAAAATACATATCGTGAAATTTCATCTGTTTCAAATTGTGAAGCTTTCCAAGCTAGGCGATTAAAAGCTAGATTTAAAAGTGAAGATGGAAAGAATTTATTTCTTCATACATTAAATGGTTCTGGATTGGCTGTAGGTAGAACCTTGGTTGCAGTTATTGAAAACTATCAGAACGAAGATGGCAGTATTACGATACCCAAAGTATTGATTCCTTATATGGGCGGTATTGAAAAGATCTAGCTTCTCCAAATTTCACGAACATTTCCATTGTGGCTAATTAGAGCGCCATGAGCTAAATTGTAAAAAATACCATGTTCTACAATGCCAGGTGTTAGTGAAAGTAAGTTATTTAAGTTTTCACTACTCTTTTCAGCAAAATTAAAATCAAGCACAAAATTTCCACATGAAGTAATGGCATAACCATCTTTTGCTGCATTGATTCTAATATCCCCTGTACCTTTTTTCATCAAGACATTTTTTACAAGTTCCCAAGCGAATGGATGAACTTCTGAGGGGACGGGGAAATTATCCCCAATATTTTTAACAATTTTAGATTCATCCGCAATAACGATAAATTTTCTGGCTGCACTTGCAAGTAGCTTTTCTCGAACGAGATCATAACCACGCCCTTTAAGTAAAGTAAGGTCAGGTGTAATTTCATCTGCGCCATCAATATAAAGATCAATTTCTTTTATTTGATCCATTGATAAGAGAGGTAGACCAGCTTCTTTCGCTTTAATCATACTTACAACAGAGCTTGAGACCGCTCTTACATTTAATTTTTCTTCTTTATTTCGTTTAGCTAAAGCGTCTATAAAGAAGTTAGCAGTAGAGCCGGTACCTAAGCCCACAATCATATTTTCACTAACATATTGTAAAGCTTGATGTGCGACTAATTCTTTATCGTTCATGATATTCCCTCTCAATGAATACAGCCTTTAAAGCTTATAATATTGGTAATCATTTATACATGCAATATATGTCAATAGAAGCAAATAATCAAAATAAAGAATCATTATCAATCGTAAATATTGATGGCTCGGATAGCTATTCTTTAGCTCGATATATTCAAGATGAAATTATTAAGAATAAAAAATATCTAGCTATTTTTACTGAAACTGCATTCGAAGCAAGACGTCTCATGGAAGAAATGCTTTGGTTTAGTCCAAATTTAAAAATTAATCTTTTGCCTGATTGGGAAACGCTCCCTTATGATCATTTTTCTCCTCACCCTGATCTAATTTCCGAGAGACTCCTTACACTCTACCAAGTTACTCAGAAAAGTTTTGATGTGGTTATTATTCCTGTAACAACTGCGCTACATTTATTGCCACCCAAGAGTTATATCCAGCAATTTAGCTTTCATTTTGCCAAAGGGCAAAAAGTAGATATTGAGGCCTTTAAAAATCAACTAACACTAAATGGTTATATGAATGTCGTTCGCGTAATGGCTCCAGGCGAGTTTTCAGTGAGAGGCAGTTTAATTGATTTATTTCCCATGGGAAGCATAGTTCCATATCGTTTAGATTTTTTTGATGATGAGATTGATTCTATTCGAACATTCGATGTTGATTCACAAAGAACACTTTATCCTGTAAATGAAATTAAATTACTTCCTGCGCGAGAATGTCCGATGGATGAAAAATCAATCAGTACATTTAGACAAAATTACCGAGAACGCTTTGAAGGAGATCCATCTCGCTCTTCGATCTATAAAGACATTAGTAAAGGGATTCCTATAGGCGGTATTGAATGGTATATGCCCTTATTTTTCGATGAGATGAGTGATATTTTTAGCTATTTCTCGGATAACACTATTATTTATAAGCACGGTAACCTTGATCATGCATGTAATCATTTTTGGCAAGAAACTGAGAAACGCTTTCGATTATTTGCTTATGATGCCGAACGTCCAATATTAGAACCTAAAGATCTTTTACTTAAACCAGATCAATTTTTCAAATCTATTAATGCATATAAAAAATTCGATTTAAAAAGGCCAGAAATATTCGAGAAAATTCCAGATGTATCAATTGATCGAAAAAATATTCAGCCTTTAGCAAAGCTTGATCAATTTATCTCCGAAAACTCCAAAAGAATTTTTATTTTAGCTGATAGCTTAGGTCGCCGAGAAACCGTTTCTGAGCTTTTAAAAGTAGGTGGTATCAAGTTTAAATCTGCAGATGATTGGTCAGAATCTTTAAATATGGATGATCAAGTTGTATTAACAGTAAGCCCAGTTCATCAAGGCTATATTTCATCAGAGCATATTGTAATTACAGAGTCTGAGCTTTATGTGAATACTGTTCGGCAATCAAAAAGGCGTCAACGCGATAAGAACTTTTCAAGTGATGCAATGGTGCGTGACTTATCAGAGCTAAAAGATGGTGATCCGATTGTTCATGAACAATATGGAGTCGGACGATTTAGGGGATTATTTAATTTAGATTTCGGTGAAGGTGAAAGTGAATTTT
>JBEEPP010000108.1:0-3467 GCA_041191045.1 Pseudomonadota bacterium | reverse complement strand
CATAAGTGACTTCTGAAAAATTAAGCGCATCATCTACTTCAATTGTTAATTCAAGATCATCTGATGAAATTAAACCTTTTACAGTTTCTTCAAATAATTGAACAAAGTGATCAAAATCTGCTTCTTTGATAGTAAGTCCTGCTGCCATAGCATGACCACCGAATGTAATAAGAATATTTGGATCTTTTTTTGAAACAAGATCGAGAGCATCTCTTAAATGAAGTGATTGAATAGATCGACCTGAGCCTTTAAGTATGCCTTCATCAGATTTAGCAAACACAATCACAGGGCGATGATATTTGTCTTTAATGCGAGAAGCAATAATCCCGATCACTCCCTGATGCCAAGTGGGGTCATAAAGTGCGATGCTAAATTGTGTTTCACAATTCACGTCATGAAGTTGAATTGAAGCGCCATCCTTCATTTCAGATTCAATTGATCTTCTTTTGAGATTTAAAGTTTCAAGTGATGATGCAATAAAACGCGCATCCTCATAACTTTCAGATAAAAGACATTGTATACCCAAGGTCATATCGTCCAGTCTTCCTGCGGCATTGAGTCTTGGTGCAATACTAAAGGCAAGATCAGAAGTATGAAATTGTGATGGATTTTTTTTAGTCAATGCCATGAGCGCTCTAATGCCAGGATTAGCCTGACCTGATCTAATTCTTCGAATACCATATTCAACTAAAGTACGATTATTTCGATCTAACGGCACTAAATCTGCAACTGTGCCTAAAGCCACAAGATCAATTAACTGCATTAAGTTAGGTTCTGCATGGCCCTTAAAATAATCTCGTTTTCGAAGTTCGGCTCTTAAAGCTAACATTACATAAAAAATAACGCCTACACCACACAGATATTTACTTGGGAAATCACAACCATGCTGATTAGGATTCACAATGCATTTGGCGCGAGGCAATGTGTCGCCAGGAAGATGATGATCTGTGACTAAGACATCGATACCATATTGACTAGCTTGATTTACGCCTTCAACACTTGCAATACCGTTATCAACAGTAATAATAATATTAGGATTTTTTTCTTTCGCTAAATCAACAATTTCAGGTGTTAAACCATAACCGAATTCAAATCGATTAGGTACCAAATAATCTACATCAGCACCCATCATTTTGAGAGCCCTTACTCCAACAGCGGTCGAAGTTGCACCGTCTGTATCATAATCGCCAATAATAAGAATTTTTTGTTTTTCTAAAATAGCATCTGCTAAAATCGATGCCATTAATGTGTTATTTGTTAAAGCTTCTGGTGGAATAATTTTCTCAATAGAGAGCGTGGCATCCTCAATATGCTTAATACCGCGCGCCGAATAAAACTTCGCCAAATGAGGATTTAGCCCTGAACTAACGAGTATATCTAAAGCAGCATGATCAATTTTTTTTGATTTAATGAACATTAAAATAATTTTCTACTGTATTAGTTTTTTTCCATAGCTTAAGTAACTGTATAAATCTATTATGAATATGTAAGAGCTCTCCTTGATAGCTTACATAAATATCCAAATGCTTTATTTTTCGTTTCTTAAAATTATTCCATATAATTTCTAAAATGCGATCTATCTCTTTATCGTCCTCAAAAGCAATAAATGTGTTGCTGTTGATATTGTCTTGATGAAATATATCTAAAGTTTTTGGGGAAATCTTTGTATCAATAGAGAGCGCTTTTTTTAAAAAATTATTATTAGAAAAAATGGTTGTATAAGGGTTTTGAATAGTCTTAGGCAATAAGCCGCCACCTGAAAACCAAATGCTGTTAGGAGAAAGAAGTCCTCGCTGAACTCTATCTTGATTAAGCGGATGATCAAAAAGAAACATTTGAATTTCGTTCATAAATGCGTGCCATTTAATAGCTTCATCGCCTTGTGGCATAAATATATCAATCGACTGGCGTTTGATATGAGCAATTGATGTCGTTTTAATGTGAGGCTCTTTTTTTAATTCAAGAAATAACTGTTCTTGATCGTTTAAGACAAATACGCGAGTTTCATCTTCAAATGTCTCATTAAGGGCATGACATAATTTCTCAATCTCATCCTTCGTATAATCATCTGTTAGTTTTTTTTCTAAAAAAAATGTATCTCTTTGAAGGCTCAAATAAACTGGATCTGCATAGAGATAATAATGTTTATGATTTTTTTGGTAATCCATAGCAGCAAATGGATAATCGGGATTGGGTTTTACACCTAACAAATAACATATAAATTCTTCGTAGGAAAATTTTAAAGATTCAACTTGTCCAATCGTCAAAAATCGATCAAGTATTGGATGATGATGGTTAGGAGTAAATTTACAAAGAAGCGTTGTATTCAAACTACAAGGAAATAATAAAATGTGGTGCCCGGGGCCGGAATCGAACCGGCACGCCCTTGCGAGCGAGAGATTTTAAGTCTCTTGTGTCTACCAATTTCACCACCCGGGCCTTTTGAAATAAAACTAAGACCGAATTTTATCACTAATTATTCTTAAATAGACTTAAGCACTAATAAGTGGAGGCGCGAGCCAGAATCGAACTGGCGTCTACGGCTTTGCAGGCCGCTGCATAACCATTTTGCTATCGCGCCACATCAATATCACCAAAATTAAAAAGGGGAAGACGATGCTTCCCCGATTTTGATTTGGAGCGGGAAACGAGTCTCGAACTCGCGACCTCAACCTTGGCAAGGTTGCGCTCTACCAACTGAGCTATTCCCGCGTAAAGAAGCGAGTATTTTAGCGTTTTTTGAGCTAGTGTCAATTTAAAGTCCGCCGCATTCTTGAGACTTACCTTATTTTAATGCTCTTTCTTAAGGTAGGCCAGGCCACACGGATGTAGAAAACCATCGATATTACAGTAAGTATTGCAGCTATATTAATCAATATGTTACCTATCCACTTTATATTGATAAACCATAGATTGTCATAGTAAAGAAGCATCAAAATAGCGATCATCTGGATTGTGGTCTTAAGTTTACCTACAAACATAACTGCCATACCGCCAGGTTTGCCAATCGTTGCCATCCATTCTCGTAGAGAACTGATTGAAAGTTCACGGCCAATGATAACCAAGGAAATAATTGCATTCACCCGATCAAGCTCTAATAAAACAAGAAGGGCTGCAACCACCATCAATTTATCAGCTACTGGATCAAAAAATGCACCAAATTTTGAAGCTTGATTTAAATATCTTGCAAAGAATCCATCGAGCCAATCGGTAATTGCCGCAAACAAGAAAATGCCAGCGCCGATCCAGTTCATTAAAGACTGGTTGATAAGTGTGTGAGGGAAATAATAAATACCTACAAAACAGGGAATCAAAATTATCCTGAAAAAAGTAAGCGCATTGGGGACATTAATTTTCATATAAATTTTTTTCTTAATGAAAGTAATCGTAAATTTTTTCAGCTAACTTTTTATCAATGCCATTAACCATGATAATTTCTTCAATACTAGCATTTTTAATACGCTCTA
>JBEEPP010000107.1:0-3549 GCA_041191045.1 Pseudomonadota bacterium | reverse complement strand
AAAAATGAGGCGGCAATCTTTTAATAAGATCGATACCTCGAGTCAAATCTCCTGTCGCATCTTTAATGCCTACAATATTAGTAATTTTACTTAACTTTAATACGGTATCGTTCTTTAAGTCACAGCCTGTTCTAGAAGGTACATTGTAAAGAATTTGATCAATTGCAACTTCATTTGCAACTTTACTAAAATGCTGAAAAAGTCCTGTTTGATTGGGTTTGTTGTAATAAGGTGTCACCAATAAACAAGCATCTGCACCAAGGCGTTTTGCTTCTTTTGTAAGATCGATAGCCTCTTGCGTAGAGTTAGCACCTGTTCCAGCTATTACTGGGATTCTTTTATTGACATGTTTAACAGTTGTTTCAATAAGGTGACAATGCTCTTCGCAATTAACCGTGGGTGATTCACCCGTTGTTCCCACAATGACAATGCCATCCGTACCTTCATTAATATGAAAATCAATTAATCCATGCAGCGCTTGGATATCGAGACTTCCGTCAGGAAACATTGGAGTAACAATTGCAACAATACTGCCTTGAGGTGACATGAGATTGGCTATTAATTTAGTAAAGCCGCTATTTTAACTTAAATAGCTAAACACCAAAAAAATTGATCATTTGTTATATATATAATAGTTATATAAATATATAACTTTATTCTTTGAAGTAATATAGAACTATTGATATATTTTAACCTCAAAAAAAGATCTTGAACTTTCAAAAGTCTCAATTGACAGAGGCCTGAGCTATAAGTTTTTTCGGCAATTTTAAACGTATAATTTAACTTTATGATCCAACACTATTTCTTAATTATTATCAGCACGGTATTGGTCAACAATATCGTTTTAGTTAAAATTTTAGGGCTATGCCCTTTCATGGGTGTATCTAAAAAGCTAGAAACATCGATCAGCATGTCTGCTGCTACCGCTTTTGTATTAACCATAGGCTCAATGACAAGCTGGGCAATTAATCATTATCTTCTAGAGCCTAATGATCTTATTTATTTAAGAACACTTTCATTTATTGTGGTGATCGCAGGCGTTGTTCAATTCACTGAAATGTTAATGGAAAAAAACTTTCCATTGCTTTATCAATTGTTAGGTATTTTTCTGCCTCTTATAACCACTAATTGTGCAGTATTAGGTATCCCTCTTTTGAATGCTCAATCAAGCCATACTCTTATAGAATCGGCATTATTTGGATTAGGTGGTGCTATTGGGTTTTCAATTGTATTAATTTTATTTGCATCAATAAGAGAGCGTCTCGAAGGCGCTGAAATACCATTGCCATTTAAAGGCACAGCAATAGCTCTTGTCACAGCCTCGATTATGAGCCTTGCCTTTATGGGATTCGCGGGCTTAGATCGGTAAATGATTACCGCACTCCTTGTGATGATTTTTCTTGCCATCCTTTTGGGGCTGGTCCTGGGCTATTCTGCTATTAAATTTAAGGTGGATGGCGATCCTATGGTTGCGAGAATTGATGCCATACTTCCCCAAACACAATGTGGTCAATGTGGTTATCCCGGTTGTAAACCATATGCTAATGCCATTGCTAAAGGTGAAGCTGATATAAACCAATGTCCACCAGGAGGTGATGCTGGTGCCAAAGCTTTAGCGGAATTAATGGGCGTAGAATTTAAACCTCTTAATGAGGAACATGGCATTCAAAAACCAAAGTCGGTTGCCTTAATCGATGAGTCAACTTGTATTGGATGTACTTTATGTATTCAAGCTTGTCCAGTAGACGCTATTTTAGGGGCTGCAAAACAAATGCATACGATTATTGCAAGTGAGTGCACGGGTTGCGAATTATGCTTGCCGCCATGCCCAGTGGATTGTATAAC
The DNA here is from genome assembly GCA_041191045.1 of Pseudomonadota bacterium. Classification (GTDB taxonomy): domain Bacteria; phylum Pseudomonadota; class Gammaproteobacteria; order Burkholderiales; family Methylophilaceae; genus Methylopumilus. Next base: position 1,704 of record JBEEPP010000107.1, on the reverse strand, counting down.
GATGGAACCTGTTCTTGAAAATTCAGAATCATGGAAATGGAAATATCCTATCTATAACATTCAAAAAGCTCAGAAGGCTTAACGCATCTATATATGCAATTAAAAAATATTTTTAAATTTAATGGCGGAGTTCATCCGGATGAAAACAAAACCGTATCAACTCGACTTCCTATTGCAAAATTACCTATCCCAAAGAAATTAATACTTCCTTTAAGGCAGCATGTCGGTCATGTTGCAAAACTTAAAGTCAAGCCCGGTGATCAAGTCCTTAAAGGTCAAATTATTGCCGAAGCTGATGGCAATATTTCCGCGGCGATTCATGCGCCTACATCTGGAAAGGTCTTAAAAATCAGTGAGGAAATACTCCCTCATCCATCCGGCCTGCCTGATTTTTGTATCACTATCGAACCTGACTTTAAAGACACATGGATTGAAAAAAAACCAATTTCATGGAAAACACTCGACCGCACTAAATTAATTGAAGCAATTTCTCAGTCAGGAATTGTAGGTTTAGGTGGTGCAGTATTTCCAACCCACATGAAATTAAAAATAAATCAAAGCCAACTCATCAATACTTTAGTCATTAATGCTGCAGAGTGCGAACCCTTCATCACTTGTGACGATATGTTAATGAGAGAAAGAGCTGATGAAATTATTCAAGGGTCATTAATTGCCCAAACGATCCTTGGCGCAAAAGAGTGTGTGGTCGGTATCGAAAATAATAAAACTGAAGCCTATGCAGCTCTAAAAAAAGCAGCTCAAAAAACGTCCATTGAAATTAAAGTAGTTCCAACACTTTATCCAAGCGGCGATGCAAAAAGACTCATTTATCTCTTAATGGGTATAGAAGTTCCGAAAGAAAAGCGCTCTACAGATCTGGGTATTCAAGTATTTAATGTAGCTACGGTAGCTGCTATCTATAGGTATCTTGAATTTGGCGAGCCATCTATCAGTCGAATTGTAACAATCACAGGGGCAGTTAAAGTGCCTCAAAATTATGAAGCATTATTCGGAACACCTTTATCAGAACTCATAATTGCTGCAGGTGGTTCTCCGAACAAAACAAAAAAATTTATTATGGGTGGGCCTATGATGGGATTTGATTTACCATCAATTCATGTGCCTGTAACTAAAGCGATGAATTGTGTAATTGAAAGTTCGCCAGAATTATTCCCTGCGCCAAAACCTGTGATGCCATGTATTCGTTGTGCTCGATGTGCAGATGCCTGCCCAGTTAACTTACAACCTCAAGAATTATATTGGTTTTCAAAATCTTCTCAGCTTGAAAAAGCCAGAGATTACAATTTATTCGATTGTATTGAATGTGGATGCTGCACTTATGTTTGCCCAAGCAACATTCCACTCGTACAATTTTATAGATATGCAAAAAGTGAAATTATTGCACAAGACAAATCAAAAGAAGCTGCAAATACAGCCAGAGAAAGAAATGACTATAGGCTTGCAAGAATAGAAAGGGAGAAAAAAGAACGTGCTGAAAGAAATGCACAAAAAGCCCTAGGAGCTCAGGAAAAGCAAGCTGATGATGAGAAAAAATCAACGATTGCTGCGGCTATGGAGAGAGTTAAACAAACCCAACAAGAAAATATAAAAAACTAATATGGAAAATAGATCTCCTTACGTTGTTAATGCGCCTTCAATCAGCATAATTATGATTAAAGTTTTGCTCGCCCTCATTCCTGGTAT
>JBEEPP010000106.1:0-3552 GCA_041191045.1 Pseudomonadota bacterium | reverse complement strand
AATTTACTATTTCAAGTAAGTTTAATATGCCGCAATTAATAAGAAAATTTGCTTGAGATATATAGCCAGTAATATTTAATCCTAATTTTGAAGCTTCCCTTGCAACATAACTGAAATTTATATGGGTTGTAATATCTTGTATGCCTATCTGAATAAGAGGATTGTCATGAGCATAATGCTTAAAATGACACATCAATGTTCCTTGAAATCTCTGCTCATGAAAATATTCTCTTTGATTAAAGCCATAATCAATAATTAGGACAATGCCTTTACTAAGAGATTGGGTTATTTTATTAAGCCAATTTTTAATATGAAGCGAATGTTCAATAAGATAGTTATCTGGTAAATCTTCTAAAACAGCTTGGTCGTAACTAGATATATCTTCTATCGGTTTATCTTTCCAAACGAATAAATCATTTTCTACACCAACTCCTTTTCGATAATACTTGCCTGATTCTTTTTTTATTAAATCTACAGGTAGTGCATCTAAAAATTCATTACAAAAAATGATGCCTTCGAATTCTTTGGGTATTTCTTCAATCCATTGAATCTTACTAAATAGATGTGAAGGCAAATGATTTATTAATAATTCGTATTGTTGTCTTCGTAATGAATGGCTTATTTCTAGAATAAAATAATGATTTATATCTTCATTATCACTGCTCAATGATTGGATCACTTGAAGCGCAAACTCCCCAGATCCAGCACCAATTTCAATGATACTTCTCGCTACTGATTGGAAGATCTCTTTAAATTGAATACATAATGTTTTCGCAAAAAAACTCGAAATATCGGATGCTGTAATAAAATCCCCTTTTTCTCCAAATTTTCTTAAAGTTCCAGTGTAATAACCTAATTCGGGGTCATAAAGCGCATGCTCCATGTAACGATCAAAACTTATCCATCCATGGTTTGATTGAATAGATTGAATGACTTTTATTTTTAATTGCTCACTTAATTGAATTTCATTTTGAGGAGCTGTAGGCATTGAAGACATAGGTATTAGATTATAATAGAGTCAACTCATTTATAGATAAAGCTATGAAATCTAATAGAAAAATTGCTCTTGTGACTGGTGGCGCCAAAAGAATTGGGCAGGCAATTTGTAGGTTACTTCATGAATCAGGCATCGATTTAATGATTCATTATCGATATTCAGTCGACGAAGCAAAAAAACTTCAAGAAGATTTAAATGAAATTCGCAATGACTCTGCATCTATCATTCAAGCTGACCTTGCAGATATCAATACATTGCCAAATCTTATTGAGACGACAATCAAAACCTACGGAAGATTAGATATTCTTATAAACAATGCTTCTAGCTATTATCCAACTGAAATCGGAAAAATGAATGAAGAAAATTGGAATGATCTTATCGGAAGTAATTTAAAAGCGCCTTTATTTTTATCTCAACTTGCAGCAGATGAGCTTATTAAAACTAAAGGCTGCATTATTAATATCACAGATACCCATATAGATAAACCAAAAAAAAATTACATTATTTATAGCATTGCTAAGTCGGGACTTACCACACTTACAAAATCACTTGCCCAAGAATTAGGTCCAGAAGTCAGAGTTAATGCTGTTGCGCCAGGTCCGGTTTTGTGGCCGGAAAATAATGAAGAATTTAACGATATTTACAAACAACGAGTTATTTCTCAAACACTATTAAAAAAAATGGGTACGCCTGAAGATATTGCGATAGCTGTGAAATTTTTGGTATTAGATGCCCCATTTATTACAGGTCATATTCTAGCCGTCGATGGTGGAAGGTCGCTTTCACTATGAGCTTTCAAATCCCAATAGATGCAACAAATAACTTTCTAAAGTTACGCAATAAACTTATAGGGTTAACTGGTAAAGCAATCACTGATTTTAATATGATTGAAAATAATGACCGGGTTTTGGTATGCATGAGTGGGGGTAAAGATTCATATTCATTGTTAATGTTTTTATTGGCTCTTAAAGAAAGAGCTCCTATTCACTTTGACATTGTTGCAATGAATCTAGATCAAAAACAGCCTGGATTCCCCGCGGATGTATTACCTAATTTTTTGAAGGATTTAGGAATTGAATATCAGATTGTTACGGAAGATACCTACTCAATTGTTAAAGAAAAAATTCCGAGCGGCAAAACAACCTGCTCTTTATGCTCTCGGCTAAGGCGAGGAATAATTTACAGAACAGCAAAAGAACTCAATATAAATAAAATTGCTTTAGGTCATCATCGTGATGATATTGTTGAAACGCTTTTTCTTAATATGTTTTTTGGCTCCAAATTAAAAGCTATGCCCCCTAAGCTAGTCTCTAATGATAATAAAAATATTATCATTAGGCCTTTAGCATACTGCTCTGAAAAAGAGATCTCAAGCTATGCATCACGCATGAATTTTCCAATTATTCCTTGCAATTTATGTGGCTCACAAGAAAATCTTCAAAGAAAAAAAATAAAAGAAATGTTAACGGTATGGGAAAGAGAACAACCAGGCCGTATTAACAATATATATAAAGCTATCTCAAATATTGAGCTCTCTCATTTAGGAGATCGACGACTTTATGATTTCGTAAATCTTAATCAATCAAACAAAGAAGAAGATGAGCACATTTTTACCGAAGATTTAATTAGAAATCTCAACGCTGACCTAAGTAATATCCCGTTATTCGCTGAAAATATCGCTTCTTAAAAATCATTATTTAAATTTAATTAACGTAATTTATTCAACTAAGTTAGTATAGACACCTTGTATATATCAAGATTTAAATTTATTATTCTTCAAAATTTTTTGATCTAAAACCACCTCATGTCTAAACTTTTAATTGTTGAGTCCCCATCTAAAGCCAAAACCCTTAAAAAGTATCTTGGTGGTAAATTCGAAGTTTTAGCATCATATGGCCATGTTCGCGATCTCATTCCAAAGACAGGTGCCGTTGAAACAGACAATAATTTCAAAATGAATTATGCAATTATTGAAAGAAATTCGAGACACGTTGATGAGATTGCAAGGGCTGTAAAAAAATCAGATGAAGTTTATCTAGCTACCGATCCAGATCGAGAAGGAGAGGCTATTTCATGGCATATCCTTGAGATTCTGAATGAAAAAAAATTAACCAAAGACAAATTAATCAAACGTGTCATTTTTCAGGAAATTACTAAATCAGCTATTGAACATGCTATTGAGCATCCAAGAGATATATCAATGCCCCTTGTCAATGCCCAACAAGCTAGGAGAGCGCTCGATTATCTTGTGGGATTTAATTTATCACCTCTGTTGTGGAAGAAAATAAGAAGGGGCTTATCAGCAGGCAGAGTTCAGAGTCCGGCACTAAGACTTATTATTGAAAGAGAAATTGAAATTGAAAAATTTATTAGTCAGGAATATTGGACGATTCATTTAGATTCTTTAAAAGCTAAACACAAATTTCAAGCAAAACTTATTCAGCTCGATAATAAAAAAGTTGAACAATTTACTATTACCTCAAAAGAAAATCATGAGTCTATTGTCGGAAAATTACTTTTAGAAAGTGCTGGTAAAACTAAAGTAACTCGTGTTG
>JBEEPP010000105.1:0-3597 GCA_041191045.1 Pseudomonadota bacterium | reverse complement strand
ATCATCGCGCATATCGATCACGGCAAATCGACGTTGGCTGATCGTATTATTCAAACCTGTGGTGGTTTATCGGATCGCGAGATGGAAGCGCAAGTATTAGATTCTATGGATCTTGAACGCGAGCGCGGTATTACCATCAAAGCACAAACAGCAGCCCTTCAATACAAAGCCTTAGATGGCAAAATTTATAACCTTAATCTTATTGATACACCAGGACATGTCGACTTTACTTATGAAGTCAGCCGTTCTTTAGCTGCCTGTGAAGGTGCGCTTTTAGTGGTAGATGCAAGCCAAGGGGTTGAAGCGCAAACAGTCGCCAATTGTTATACCGCGATCGATCAAGGTGTGGAAGTCACCCCTGTGTTAAATAAAATTGATTTGCCATCCGCTGATCCTGATCGTGTGATTGAAGAAATTGGCGATGTGATAGGTATTGATGCCACAGATGCGATTCGCTGCTCTGCTAAAACAGGGGAGGGCATTCAAGATGTATTAGAAACGATTGTCTCCAAAGTGCCGCCACCAAAAGGGGATGCCACTCAACCTTTAAAAGCTTTAATCATTGATGCGTGGTTTGATAACTATGTGGGTGTGGTGATGTTAGTTCGTGTGGTGGACGGTATCTTAAAACCTAAAGATAAAATTAAATTGATGGCGACAGGCGATCAATATTTATGTGAGCAAGTCGGTGTCTTCACCCCAAAATCTAGAAGCAAAGAATCCCTCTCAGCAGGTGAGGTCGGTTTTATCATTGCAGGCATTAAAGAATTGGCAAGTGCCAAAGTAGGCGATACGGTCACGATCGCAGATAAGCCAGCCGCTGAAGCTTTAGGTGGATTTAAAGAAGTGAAACCACAAGTCTTCGCAGGACTTTATCCTGTCGAATCGAATCAATTCGAAGCATTAAGAACTGCATTAGAAAAATTAAGTTTAAATGATTCATCGCTTCGCTTTGAACCAGAAAATTCAACAGCCTTAGGTTTTGGATTCCGCTGCGGATTCTTAGGTCTTCTTCATATGGATATCGTACAAGAACGTTTAGAGCGCGAGTATGATATGGATTTAATTACCACAGCACCGACTGTGGTTTATGAACTTTTAAAAAGAGATGGCGAAGTTATACAAATTGAAAACCCATCTAAACTTCCTGACACCTCTCGTATCGAAGAAATAAGAGAGCCGATTATTCTCATTAATTTATTGATGCCGCAAGATTATGTAGGCCCTGTGATGACTTTATGCAATGGTAAACGCGGCATTCAAAAAAATATGCAGTACTTAGGTCGTCAAGTGATGCTGACCTATGAGATGCCACTCAATGAAGTGGTGCTCGATTTCTTTGATCGATTGAAATCCATCTCAAAAGGTTACGCATCCATGGATTATGAATTCTTAGAATTTAGAGCGGCTGATTTAGTGAAGCTTGATATCATGGTCAATGGCGATAGGGTAGATGCGCTTTCTTTAATTGTGCATCGTTCGAATAGTGTTTACCGTGGTCGTGAAGTTGCTGCCAAAATGCGTGAATTGATTCCGCGACAAATGTTTGATGTGGCCATTCAAGCTTCTATTGGGGCTAATATCATTGCGCGTGAAACAGTGAAAGCGATGCGGAAAAACGTGCTTGCTAAATGTTATGGTGGCGATATAACGCGTAAGAAGAAATTATTAGAAAAACAAAAAGAGGGTAAGAAGCGCATGAAGCAAGTAGGTAATGTTGAAATTCCTCAAGAAGCGTTCTTAGCTATTTTAAGGGTGGAAGAAAAATGATTTTTGCTTTAATTATGGTTATTGTTTTAACAATCACGGGACTTATTTGGCTACTCGACATTTTTGTCTTCAGCAAAAAAAGAAGAGCGAACGTAAAAGAACACATACTCATTGAATATTCAAAAAGTTTTTTTCCAGTTATCTTTTTAGTATTTTTTATTCGCTCATTTATTGCAGAACCTTTTAAGATTCCTTCAGGTTCGATGATGCCCACCCTTTTAGCGGGCGACTTTATTCTCGTGAATAAATTTACTTATGGTATTCGTGTCCCTATTTTAAATAACACGATGATAGAAGTAGGTTTACCTAAACGCGGAGACGTCTTTGTTTTTCACTACCCCCCGAAACCCTCTATTGATTATATTAAGCGTGTGGTCGGTCTTCCAGGGGATGTGATTGAATACAAAAGTAAAACACTTTTTGTGAATGGCAAAAAGACGGAGCAAACATTTGTCGGTAACTATCCTTACACCATGAATGAGATTCATCACATTGAAGCGAAAGAATTTAAAGAGGCTTTAGGCGATATCAATCATTCAATTCTCATTCATGATTTACCGGGCGATGATTTCAAATTTGAAGTCCCTAAAGGTCATTACTTAGCGTTTGGTGATAATCGAGATAATAGTGCTGATAGCCGTGTTTGGGGGTTTGTGCCTGAGCATCATTTAGTGGGCCGTGCTTTTTTTATTTGGTTTAATTTCAGTGAATTTAAACGTATTGGATCTATCATTCATTAATGGATAAAGAACGCCAAGCTTCATTAAGCAGGATCATTCATTACACATTTAATGATCCTTCTTTTATGATCATGGCATTCACACATCGCAGTTTCTCCCCCCAACACAATGAGCGTCTCGAATTCTTAGGCGATAGCGTATTAAGTTTTCTGATTGCAAGCGAACTCTACAAAAGATTTCCACGAATCGATGAGGGAGACTTGAGTCGCTTACGTGCACAGCTTGTTAAAGAAAGTTCATTGAGTGCTATCGCGACATCGATGGGCTTGGGTGACTTTATTCGATTGGGCGAAGGTGAACTTAAAAGTGCAGGATGGCGACGCCCATCCATTCTGGCAGATACTTTTGAATCCATTATTGGTGCCATCTATTTAGACGGAGGTATTGAGCCTGTACATCAATTTGTTTCACGTTGCTTTGAAACACAATTAAATGAAATTGATCCGAAATTAATTCAAAAAGACTCTAAAACATTACTGCAAGAATTATTACAAAGTAAGAAAAGTGATTTACCGATTTATACGGTGGTTTCAATTGAAGGTGAAGCGCATAGCCAAACGTTTACGATTGAATGTCATATCAGGCAATCAAATATTAAAACACAAGGTGTGGGTAACAGCCGTCGGATTGCAGAGCAAGAGGCAGCTTCTAAAGCTTATCAGTTGATGCAGGAGTCTCATTCGTGAGTGAACATCAAATCACACGATGTGGCACGATTGCGATCGTAGGGCGACCCAATGTGGGCAAATCGACACTTCTTAATTATTTGGTCGGCAGTAAAATTAGTATCACCTCCAAAAAAGCACAGACCACACGTTATCAATTGTTAGGTATTCAAACGATTGATGACACGCAATTTCTTTTTATAGATACGCCCGGATTTCAACTTAAACATTTAAACCTGATGAATAAGGGTTTGAATAAAACAGTGCATCAAGTGTTAAGTGATGTCGATGTAGTACTCTTTGTGATTGAGTCTCGAGGTATGACAGAAGAAGATCAAGCAGTGATGAAATTGATTCCCAAAGATCGGCCAACGATTCTCGTCTTAAATAAAGTTGATTTAATGAAAGATAAGAATGCGCTC
>JBEEPP010000104.1:0-3633 GCA_041191045.1 Pseudomonadota bacterium | reverse complement strand
CAACACTCAAAGAAAGTACGTCTATTTTTTTAGAAGATAAAGTGGATTGGCAATGGCCAACCAAAGGCAAATTAGAAAATCTTTTTAATGAAGCGCAAGGACAAAAAGGAATCGATATTTTAGGGGCACTCGGTCAGGATATTAAAGCAGCTGGACCGGGCAAAGTCATTTATAGCGGTGAAGATCTTAAGGGATATGGCAAACTTGTGATCATAAAACACAATAATTCTTACTTGTCTGTCTATGCCCATAACAAAGAACTTCTCGTCAAAGAAGGTCAGGCGATTGTAAAGGGTCAAAAAATTGCAACAATGGGGGATTCTGGAACAGATAAAGTGAAACTACACTTTGAAATTAGAAAACAAGGTCAATCAGTCGATCCGACTACTTTTCTCGGGCAACCTTAATTTCCCCTTTGGCCTCTCTCTCGTAATAATCTCTTACAGTTGACATATCGTGGTCTCTCGCCCAGGTAATAATTTCATCAAGCGCCGATGCCCCGATTTGACCGATTTGAGTATGAATACCAGCCTGCTCTCTGATGATTAGAAGGCCTGGAATTTTATCGACCTGGAAATACTCACCAATTTCTGGATCAGCTTCGATATCTACCATACCAAATATAATATCTTTATTTTTGTTTGAAGCTGCCTCAAATAAAGGGGTAAATTCAACGCAAGGCTCACACCAAGGGGCCCAAAAATCAACAATCACAAAGTCATTTTCTTCGATTGTTTTTTTAAAGTTCTTTTTTGTAAGCTTGACTGTAGCCATCTGATATCCCAGTTGTGTTCGGTTAAAAAAACTATAACGACTGCTCACCCCATTGATTGGTATAAAAAATCTCTCTTAAGGGCTTTCGCTTTCTAGCTTCTTTTTCTTTAACTAGCGCTTCAGCACTTATTTTCTCTATAGCGAGTGGATAACCAATCGCTATAAAAGACATTAAATCATACTGGCTTGGAATTTGAAATAATTGTCTAGTTTTTTCAACGTCAAATCCACCCATTTGATGAGCCACTAACCCTATACTTGTAGCCTGAAGACAGATATTTTCACAAGCAGCTCCCGTATCATACTGGTTCCATCGATTAGGTTTTTCATTACTCGAGAAGCTTTGACGGGCGCATGCCAAAATTAAAATGGATGCATCCATAGCCCAATTTTGATTGCCCACAGATAAGCAATTAAGCGCTTGCGTCCAAGAAGTCGCGTCTTTCTTATGAAATGCAATAAATTGCCAAGGCTGATCTCCCATACACGAAGGACTCCATCTTGCAGCCTCCATAAGAGATAAAAATGATTCTTGGGAGACCAACTGATCCGGATCATAAGCCCTAGAGCTCCATCTATCGCCCAGAATTGAATGAATAGGTTGTTCAGTAATGGCTGGTTTTTTCATTAAGGAAGCTATCTTTATATTTAAAGTTGTCTCTATAATAAAGATAGTTTTCACTTCGTTCAAATTAAATAATAAGGATTCCATGATGATTCAAACTGAACTGCCTTCCGAATTCAAAGGCATTAATCGATTTGCTATTAAAGCAATGCTTTATTTAAATGGATTCGCCCATATTATTATTGGTCTTGCCTTGGCGACGTCCATTATTATGTTCACATGGCTTTTCTTTAATGAAATCAATGCTGCAGCGAATGCTCACAATCTAATTCATGGCTTTATTCATGCGCTAGGCACTTTAATGCTTCTTTGGTCGATATCGGCCCTTATTTCTGCCGAAATGCGCTACCTCAATGGAAGTAAATTAGAAGTTGAAACTTTTATTGAAGTTGTGATGGTACTTTTCCTTAGAAAGCTCATTGTGCTTCCTGTTCAAGATTCAACACCAACATTTGAAGAGGTTGGTATTTGGGTTGGAGGTGCATTTTTAATTGGCTTACTCTATATTTTAGTGCTCCGTTTTAAAACGACAATTTCTGGTCCCAAAAGAAAATAAACCACTTCATGACAGATGAAGATCTTAAGTTTATGAAACTAGCTCTAGAGTTAGCAAAAAAAGCTGAGTTAAAAAACGAAGTACCTGTCGGCGCTCTAGTTGTTCGGGATGGCAAAATAATCGGTCGAGGTATGAATACATCTATTAGTGATTATGATCCTACTTCACACGCTGAAATAAATGCCATCAGAGAAGCTGCGAAGGCTATCAAAAATTATAGGTTAAAAGATTGCTCGATTTATGTGACATTGGAGCCTTGCGCTATGTGCGTTGGAGCTATTCAACACGCTCGTATTGAGAAAATTATCTATGGTGCTCCTGATCCAAAAACTGGCGCTTGTGGAAGCATGATTGATTTAATAAGCGTTAAAGAAATTAACCATCATGCAGAAGCTTTAGGTGGTATCTTAGAAAAAGAATGCGGTCAAATACTAAAAGATTTCTTCCTTTCAAAAAGAAAAAAGCCATAGAAAACTACGGCTTTTTTCTTTGAATCAAACGATTAGTCTCTATTACCTAAAATAGCCATTAACAATTGAAGTAAATTAACAAACAAGTTATAGATATTCATGTAAAGCGCCAAAGTTGCCATGATGTAGTTTGTTTCTCCGCCATTCACAATTCGACTTACATCATAAAGAATGAATCCAGAAAATAATAAAACTGCAACACCAGATAAAGCTAAAGCCATCGCAGGCACTTGGAAAAATAAATTAGCCAAAGAAGCTAAGATAAGAAGAATGATGCCAATCATCAAAAATTTTCCCATGAAACTAAAATCTTTTTTAGTGGTGGTTGCGATCGTTGCTAGAGTTAAAAATATAGCTGCTGTGCCGCCTGCAGCAAGACCAACGATTTGAGCACCATTACTTAGATTAAAAGCTACTTGAAGAATTGGGCCTAACATCACACCTAAGAACAAGGTAAGCGCTAATAGCAAAACAACGCCTAGGCTATTATTCCGATTTGCTTGAATCGCAAAAAATAAACCAAAAATACCGGCCATAAGCATGATGGCAAATATAATAGGATGTTGTTGAGCAAATAAAAAGTTCATGCTCATGCCTATGTATGCACCAATTGTTGTTGGGATGAGGGATAAACCAAGTAAAGCATAAGTATTTCTTAGTACTTTATTCGTCGCTAGTGTTGATTGCGACTGACTTTCAATTCTTACATTTTCCATATTTTTCCTCTTTAAGAAGTTTTTAATACTTTGTTTAGATTATATAACCTACTAAATAGTTTCAACATTCATTTCCATTATTTTACATAACCATAATTTGACTTGTCATCTCTTTGAAATCTTTTTCTTGGATCATTTTTAAGGCTTCAGCAGGCTCTTTAGTGCCTTTCATTGAAAGAAGTCTTGAAATACTCTCAGATGACATTTTCCAATCTAAATGAAGTAAGACCTCATCAACCAGCTGGGGGCTGTTACATAACAAGACCATATCGCACCCAGCTTCGAGGGCCTTTAAAATCCTATCTTTCATTTGACCACCAAGTATGGCACCTTTCATGCTCATATCATCACTAAAAATAGCGCCTTTAAAATGAAATTTTTCTCTTAATTGATCTTTAAGCCAGAAACTTGAAAATCCTGCGGGATGTTTATCTGCCGCAGAATAAAGGACGTGGGATGGCATAACTGCATTTAATCCGTGCTTGATCAATG
>JBEEPP010000103.1:0-3643 GCA_041191045.1 Pseudomonadota bacterium | reverse complement strand
CACGTTAAAAAAAGATGGTGTGTGGTTAGCGATGAAATCAAAAGATGTGAAAGAAGAATTAGAAGAATTTGAAAAAAATCAATACATATTGATCCCTCTTGAAGTGCCGTTTATTGATGCAGAACGATATTTAGTAATATTAAAGAAAGATAATTTTTAGATATGCGTATATTAGCAGTAACGAATCAAAAAGGCGGTGTAGGTAAAACCACGACATCAGTAAATTTAGCTGCGAGCTTAGCTGCAAAAAATAAATCAGTGCTTCTCATTGATCTTGATCCACAAGGCAATGCAACGACAGGTTCAGGTATTGATAAATCAGCAATTAAAACGTCAATTTATGATGTGCTCATCCAAAGTAAATCATTTAACGATATTGTGATTCATTGTGAGCGCGGTAATTTTGATTTAGCACCTTCGAATCGAAATCTTGCAGGTGCCGAAGTTGAACTTGTGAATGAAAGTAAACGCGAAACTAGATTAAAAGAAGCATTACAACATTTAAAAAAAGATTACGACTATGTGTTGTTAGATTGTCCCCCCGCACTTAATTTAATTACAGTGAATGCCTTGACAGCTGCTGATGCTGTTTTAATTCCGATGCAATGTGAATATTATGCGTTAGAAGGTTTATCTGATTTAGTAGGTACGATTAAAAAGGTGAGAAGCAATTTAAATCCCCACATTGAAATTGAAGGATTGTTAAAAACACTTTTTGATAAACGCAATATGTTAGCGCAACAAGTATCCGATCAACTCACCGCCCATTTTGGCGACAAAGTATATGAAACCATTATTCCAAGAAATGTAAGATTGGCAGAAGCCCCAAGTCACGGTATGCCAATCTTAATGTATGACCGCTCATCACGAGGTGCGGTTGCTTATTTAAAACTTGCCGAAGAAATCATACAAAAAGAAATGAGGAAGTCACATGGCTAAACCTAAAGGACTCGGTCGGGGCCTTGATGCATTATTGTCAAACACCGATGAAGATACACCAAAGAATGAAGGCTCTTTACAAACATTATCGATTAGCGACTTAAAGCCTGGTAAGTATCAGCCTCGAAGCATTATGCAAGAAGAAGCATTGCATGCGCTTTCACAATCGATTTTAAAGCAAGGTGTTATGCAACCTATTATTGTGAGACCGATTGGTAATAACCAATATGAGATTATTGCAGGTGAGAGACGCTGGCGTGCTGCTAAATTAGCTCACTTAAATGAAGTGCCTGTCATCATTAAAAATATTCCTGATGAATCAGCACTCGCGATGGCGCTCATTGAAAATATTCAACGCGAAGATTTAAATCCATTAGAAGAAGCTATCGGTATTAAACGTTTAATTGATGAATTTAATATGACACATGAAGCTGCAGCCGATGCTGTAGGTAAATCGCGTGTTACGGTTTCTAATTTATTAAGACTTTTAACTTTAACGAAGCCCGTTCAAGATCGATTATTAAGTGGCAAAATTGATATGGGTCATGCAAGAGCATTGATCGGTTTAGAAGGTAGCCAACAAATTATGTTGTGCGAAGAGGTAATTCAAAAAAATCTATCTGTGCGCGAAGTCGAGGCACTAGTTAAAAATTTACAAAATAGTTACAAAACAGATAAGCCGAAGTCATCCCCTAAAAGAACCAATGCGGATGTTCGTCACCTTGAGGAATCTTTAGCCGAAACCCTGGGTGCGTCGGTTACGATCGATGCTAAAAAGAATGGTTCAGGCGTTTTAAAAGTGCATTATCGCAATTTGGAGCAATTGGATGAGATTCTTAAAAAAATTAAAGGATAAAGTAAGCTTTACCCTTGACGTAACGGCCAATTCCAGCGAAAATTCATGCCTTTGTAACTCAAAAATTTTGCACTCAGTGAGCATAAATGTCCGATATTGATGAAATCACTGAAAGAATGAAGCGATTCCCTCAAATCATTCAAAAAATGTTGAGTTTGCAGGTTAAAGCCGCTGGCATATTAACGGTTTTAGTTGCAGTAGTCTTTGGAAAGCATGCAGGTATTTCTGCGTTGATCGGTAGTGTCTCCGTAATATTCGGTGTACTTCTCGCCTCAAAAATTGCTCACAAAACGGCTTTAAGTAAAGAGCCCGCAGCTATCATTATTAATGTATTAAAAGCTGAAGCTGTAAAAATTTTTGTAGTACTTGTATCGCTTTGGTTAGCGTTTAAGTTTTATAAGGCGCTTGTACCATTTGCACTGATTGCAGGGCTTGTATTGTCAGCCATTATTTCAGGCGCATCGATTACAAAATTAAATGAAGACTAACAAAAGTCACTAGGAAATATTGAAAGATATGGCAACTGAAGGCACATTAACACCAAGTGAATATATCACCCACCATTTAACTTTTAATACAAAGGCAATTGGTGAAGGTGCATTTTGGAGCTTAAATATTGACTCACTCGTCATGGGTGTGTTGCTGGGTATTATTTCAATGGCATTAATTTGGATGGTGGCTCGTAAAGCCACAGCCGGCATTCCTTCAAAAGGCCAAGCGTTTGTAGAGCTCATGTTTGGTTTCATTGATGATCAAGTTAAAAATATATTCCATGGTGATCGTCATGCTTTCATTGCACCTGCCGCGCTTACCGTTTTCATTTGGGTGCTTGTCATGAACTCAATGGACTTTTTACCGATTGATGTGATGGCGCATTTTATTTATGCACCTTTAGGCATTCATGAATGGCGAAGCGTTCCAACTTCAGATATCAATACCACATTTGCACTTGCGATTGCAGTATGGATTCTTATGATTTATTTTGGTATTAAAGTAAAAGGTTTTGGCGGTTGGATTCATGAATTATTCACAGCGCCCTTCGGCAGCAAAATTTGGGTCTGGCCTGCAAACTTTCTATTTAATATTATCGAATATATTTCTAAACCTTTATCTCACTCACTCCGACTTTTCGGAAACATGTACGCAGGCGAAGTGATTTTCTTGCTACTTGGTTTACTCGCATCAACGAGTGTGACAGGCGTATTTTTTGGAGCATTATTGGGCGCAGGTTGGTCCATATTCCATATTCTAATTGTGGGGCTGCAAGCATTTGTCTTCATGATGTTAACGGTGGTGTATTTATCGATGGCGCATGAAGGCCATTAGTTTTTTTATTTAAGTATTTTTAACTGAAAGGGAAGTAAACATGGAACACGTACAATATTTAGCAATGATTCAATCTTATACAGCAATTGGTTTAGGTTTGATGATTGGTTTAGCAGCTTTAGGCGCATGTATCGGTATCGGTATTATGTGTGCGAGCTTCTTAGAAGGCGCTGCAAGACAACCTGAAATGATTCCTCAATTGCAAGGTAAAGTATTCTTACTTTTAGGTTTGATTGACGCTTCTTTCATTATTAGCGTTGGTATCGTGATGATGTTTGCATTTGCAAATCCATTATTAAGTGCAATCGCAAAATAATTGTTTAGGTTCTTTTAACCGAACTTAGACAGGAGCAAAAATGAATATTAATTTTACGTTAATTGCCCAAGCGATTGCTTTTGCGATTCTCATTTGGTTTACCGTGAAGTATGTGTGGCCACCTCTTTTAAGCGCGATTGAAACGCGTCAGAAAGAAATCGCCGACGGTTTAGCTGCAGCGCAAGAAGGTAAAGCATCATTAGAAG
>JBEEPP010000102.1:0-3655 GCA_041191045.1 Pseudomonadota bacterium | reverse complement strand
ATGCTTATGACGATAATTTCTAACATCCTCTTGTTTGGTTTTTAAAAGTGTTGCAAGCCTTCTATCAGAAAACCCTTTTTGCTTTAACTGAAATAAATCTTCTTTTGATAGATCGTTAACTGAGGTACCTATCAAATCTTTTTCTATATCAATAATATTTTTAATTTGATGTAAGAACCATGGGTCAATATTAGAGTGTCCAAAAACTTCTTCAATCGACATGCCTAATCTAAATGCATCGCCAACATACCAAATACGCTCAGGTCCTGGCTCTCTTAGTTCTTTGATGATGAGATCTTGATCCGTTGTTTTTTCATCTAAGCCATCCACGCCAATTTCAAGACCTCTTAATGCTTTTTGGAAAGATTCTTGGAAGGTACGTCCAATGGCCATAACTTCGCCCACAGATTTCATCTGAGTCGTAAGTCTTGAATCTGCTTGCGGGAATTTTTCAAACGCAAAGCGAGGTACTTTAGTGACTACATAATCAATGCTTGGCTCAAAAGATGCAGGTGTTGCGCCACCTGTAATTTCATTTTTTAATTCATCTAATGTAAAGCCAACTGCAAGTTTTGCTGCAATTTTTGCAATCGGGAAACCTGTCGCTTTTGAAGCTAGGGCAGATGATCGAGAGACACGAGGATTCATTTCAATCACTATCATGCGTCCATCTTTTGGATTAATTGCAAATTGCACATTGGAGCCACCTGTATCCACGCCAATTTCTCGCAAGACTGCAATCGATGCATTACGCATGATTTGATATTCTTTATCGGTAAGTGTTTGAGCAGGAGCAACAGTAATCGAGTCTCCCGTATGAACACCCATTGGATCTAAATTTTCAATCGAACAAATAATAATGCAATTATCTTTAGAGTCACGTACCACTTCCATCTCATACTCTTTCCATCCAAGCAAAGACTCTTCAATAAGAAGTTCCTTTGTGGGTGATGCTTCCAACCCTCTTTCACAAATCGTTATAAACTCTTCACGATTGTATGCAATACCACCGCCACTTCCTCCCATGGTAAATGATGGGCGAATAATAGCTGGATAACCAATGCCTGCTTGAACTTGAATTGCTTCTTCTAGGCTATGCGCAATGGCTGACTTTGCAGAGCCTAGGCCAATCTTATTCATAGCCTCTTTAAATTTTTGTCTATCTTCTGCTTTATCAATTGCTTCTTTCGATGCGCCAATTAATTCAACATTATATTTTTTAAGCACCCCATACTTATCTAAATCGAGTGCGCAATTGAGCGCAGTTTGCCCCCCCATTGTAGGAAGAAGCACATCTGGTTTTTCTTTTGCAATAATTTTTTCAACGATTTGCCAATTGATTGGCTCGATATAAGTTGCATCCGCCATTTCAGGATCTGTCATGATCGTAGCTGGATTCGAGTTTACTAAGATGACGCGATAGCCTTCTTCACGGAGCGCTTTACAGGCTTGTGCGCCTGAATAGTCAAACTCGCATGCCTGACCAATAACAATAGGACCTGCACCAATAATGAGTATGGAATTAATATCTTTACGCTTTGGCATGGCTCATTTTCTTTTTTTCAATAAGATCAATAAAGTGATCAAATAAATAGCTCATTTCAGATGGGCCAGGACTTGCCTCAGGATGACCCTGAAAACTAAAAGCGGGTTGATCAAGTCTCTCAATACCTTGCAAGCTGCCATCAAAAAGAGATTGATGGGTAGCTGCTAAATTTTTAGGAAGTGAAGTTTGATCGACTGTGAAGCCATGATTTTGGCTGGTAATAAAAACACGTTTTGTTTTTAGATCTTGAACAGGGTGATTTGCACCATGATGTCCAAATTTCATTTTAGATGTTTTAGCGCCGCTCGCTAATGCTAAAAGTTGATGACCCAAACAAATGCCAAAGGTAGGATAACCATCGTCGACCAATTGTTTAATGGCTTTGATTGCATAATCGCATGGCTCAGGATCACCTGGTCCATTCGATAAAAATACACCATCAGGTTTTAAGCGAATCACTTCTTCATAAGAAGTTTCAGCAGGGACAACTGTCACCTTACATCGCCTTGAAACTAACATTCTTAAAATGTTTTTCTTGATACCGTAATCAAATGCGACTACATGATAATCCGACTCTTTGTGATTGCTATAACCTTCAAATAATGACCACTCGCCTTGATTGAATGTATAAGCTTTTTTAGAGCTCACAACTTTGGCGAGATCCATTCCGGAAAGTCCTGGAAAATTTTTAGCTTCTTGATGTGCTTTTTTATCATCATCAGACTCTGCAACAATACAACCCGCTTGTGACCCATGTTCTCTTAAATGTCTTGTGAGTTTTCTTGTATCAATATTTGCGATCGCAACAATGTGATTCGCTTTTAAGTATTCGGACAGTGTTTGTTCGCTTCTAAAATTGCTATTAATCATGGCGAGATCTCGAATGATTAAGCCACTCGCATAGACCTTATCAGATTCAATATCTTCTTGATTAACACCTACATTGCCAATATGGGGATAAGTAAGCGTGACAATTTGTTTTGTATAAGAAGGGTCGGTTAGAATTTCTTGATAACCTGTCATGGAAGTATTAAAAACAACTTCACCTGCGGTTAAACCTGGAGCACCAATTGAAATACCTCGAAACTTAGTTCCGTCTGCAAGCACTAACACTGCCGACATATTTCGCGACAAAATGATTCTCCAGTATTTGCGAATTCAAGGGTTTGGGTACTGGATATACAAAACGGGAGAAGTTTTTAGCAGCTCCCGTTTCAAATATCGTACATATTATAGTCGATTTAGCGCCTTATTTCAACGCACTAAACCACGATAAATAGCTATTGATCAGAAAGTCCTAAGACCTTTTGCATGTCAAAAAGGCCGGTTTTTTGTTGAGATAAAAACTTTGCAGCTCTGAGTGCCCCTTTGGCAAAGGTCGCTCGACTTGAAGCCTTGTGAGTTAATTCAATACGCTCACCCGTGCCTGCGAACAAAACTGTATGGTCCCCTACAATGTCGCCACCGCGAATCGTTGAAAAACCAATAGTAGTTTGCTTGCGCTCGCCTGTATTGCCATAACGCTCATACTGCGCATCCTTTTTAAGGTCTCTGCCGCTTGCTTTTGCAACAGCTTCTCCTAATCTCAGAGCTGTGCCTGAAGGTGCATCAATTTTATGTCGATGATGCGCTTCAATAATTTCAATATCAAAATCATCTTTGAGTAATTGCGTTGCTTTTTCAACTAATGAAATTAATAAATTAACACCCACACTCATATTGGGTGCAAAAACAATCGGTATCGTTTTTGAAGCATCAAGAATTATTTTCTTTTCTTGATCTGAAAATCCAGTAGTACCAATTACATACTTCACTTGATGTGCTTCACATAATTTCAAATATTCGAGACTTGCTTCAGGTCTTGTGAAATCGATCACAACATCAGTAGATGAAATCACTTTTGCAATATCATGATCAATCTTAATGCCTGTGGAAATACCCAATGCCTCGCCTGCGTCACAGCCTAACTTGTCGCTCGATTTATGATCAATAGCCGCCACAAGCGCCAAATCTTTATCCGCAGCAATTTCTTGGATGAGCGTTTGACCCATTCGGCCAGAAGCACCTACGATAAGAATATTTATTTTGCTCATACGATTAGAATCCTAT
>JBEEPP010000101.1:0-3684 GCA_041191045.1 Pseudomonadota bacterium | reverse complement strand
CTAAAAGTACGTAATTCATTATGCTGTTTATCGAAAAATAATATGGCTGGCGGGCCATAAAGATTGAAATGTTTTAATAAAGCTTTATGTTCGGTATTATTTTGAGTGACGTCAACCTGAAGCAAGCTATATTCTTTGAGGTGTTCCTTGACCTTTGAATTATTAAAAGTAATTTTTTCGTATTCTTTACAAGATACACACCAATCTGCATAAAAATCTAGCATGATCATTTTATTGTCGCGCTGATTTAGTTCTCGAGATAAATCATTAAGACTTTGAATTTGTTTAAAAGGTAAAACGGAGACGTGATTGGACTTTTCGGCAATAGAAATATTTTCATTAGCAGATAAATCTATTTTTTGAAGTGTTAGTCCAAAAAGTAAAATGGAAGCAATGAGCGTCACAAAAGCCAGCAGATGAACCCAAGACATTGATTTATATTTGAAGCGACGAACTGCAAAAAATAAATAAATAGAGAGTGCAAGCAATAAAGCACTATAAGCAATCTGATCAATATTTTCAGGGAACAATGGGCTCATAATAAATAAGCCCATAGCAATTAAGATAAAGCCAATCAGCTCTTTAACAATAATCATCCAGTGGCCACGTTTAGGTAGCCATTGATCAGAAAAGATACCAATAAGAAGTAGCGGGATGCTCATGCCAATAGAAAGTGTAAATAAAGCTAAGCCACCCAAGACAAAATCTCTTGATTGATTGATATAGATGATTGCTCCTGCTAGAGGAGGTGCAATGCAGGGGCTTAATACAAGAGATGAAATCATTCCGATAATAAATACATTAAGATACTTGCCCCCTTCTACGCGAAGGATAGATTTTGCAATAAAATTTTCAATGAAGTGAGGTAGTTTAAGCGCATATAGATCAAACATAGAAAGTGCTAAAAGAATAAAAACAACGCCGAGAACAATCATGAGCAAAGGGCTTTGAATGCTTGACGTAATTAAATTTCCTGACAATCCTGCAAAAATACCTATAAAGGTATAAGTAAAAGAAACGCCACCTACATAACTGAATGACAGAAAAAAATCTTTTAAGCGTGTTTGATGAGAGGGACGTTTATGTGAAGCAAAAATAATGCTTGATAAAATCGGAATCATGGGAAGAACGCAAGGTGTTAATGAAAGTAAAAGCCCTGCAATAAAAAACCCTAACAAGATAAGACCAATGTGTTGAGACTGTAATAAAAATTGCATCGTATCAACTTCAGAATTAGAACTGATCGCGTTTAAGTTTTTAGTTTGAATGCTGTCGTATCTAAATTCTTTTGAAATGGGCGCATAGCAAAGGCCTTTTGAACTACACCCCTGATATGTCAGACTAATTTCTTTTGGTGGATGATTTGGATCGAATGGAATTGAGGCGTTTAAAGTGCCATGGTAAATTTCTGTTTTTCCAAAATGAGGGTCAGTTTTAATTTCGCCCGTTGGCAAAAGTATTTGATTTTGAGGAATATGATCAAATTCAACTTTCAATTTGTTGCGATAAAGATAATAGTCTTTCGCAATAAAGAAAGCTGCCTCGATAGATTGAGAATTTTTTTTGATTGTTAATTGAAAAGCTTCGTCAGGTTGTAGAAAAGCATTTCTATCTTTTAAGAATAAAGATTCGTTAGCATTTGCGATACTGATGTGTAAGCCGATAAAAAATAAACTAAATAAAATTGTTATTTTTTTTGAAAAAGAAAAAAAACGGCTAAACATGAATAATGACCTTTAATTTATAAGCAGTTAGTAGATTGGAGTTAAATCATCACAAAATCGTTCCTTAAGTATGATTCAATCAAGCTCTTAAGCACAACGATCATTTATTACATATAATTCTACTAAATTAATAGAATAACCTAATGCGATTACTTTTTACTATTCTTTTATTGTCCTTTCCAATCATTGAGATATGGGGCATCTTTAAACTAAGCGCTCTTTATGGGTGGTGGTTTTTTCTTTATATGATTTTAGTCACTTACCTTGGTTGGAGATTAATCAAAGAAGAAAAACAATTAGTTTTTGCAAAGCTAATGGGCTCAATGAGTCAAGGGGGTAACCCAATTAAAGCTATGATTGGAAGTGCACGTAATTTTTTTGCAGGGATCTTATTTATTATTCCAGGCGTGATCACAGATTTTTTTGCAATTATATTGCTCTTAATACCTATTAAAGATAAAGCCTCTCAAAATATTGATCCAATAGAAGAAGATGTTATCGAAGGTGAGTATCGACGAGATGATGAGCTTTTAAAATAATGAGTTACACCATAAAACTTTTACCCAGTGGACATATCTTTCAAGCCAAGGGAAGCCAAACAATTGTAGAGGCAGCAATTGATGCGGGTGTTCATTTACCATATGGTTGTAGAAATGGCGCTTGTGGCGCATGTAAAGGCAAAGTCGTTGAGGGTAAAGTACATTTAGAAGACTATCAATCAGCCATTATCTCAGAAGAAGAGATTGCAAATGGTATGACACTGTTTTGTCGAGCAATGCCAATAGAAAATTTAACCATTGAGATTAAAGAATTGGGAAGCGCGAATAACATTAGGCCTAAAATATTTCCTGTACGTGTTGAGGCTTTAGAGAAACTTACATCTGATGTCATGTTGATGAAATTAAAACTCCCAAGCACTGACAAACTTCAATTTGTAGCAGGACAATACTTAGAATTTTTACTTAAAGATGGAAAGCGCCGAGCATTTTCGATTGCAAGCCCCTCATATGAATCCTCTTTACTTGAGATACATCTTAGATTAATTCCAGGTGGCGAATTTACAGAATATGTATTCCAGGAAATGAAAGAAAAATCTATTTTGCGTGTGGAGGGCCCATTTGGAAATTTCTTCTTACGCGAAAATTCTACAAAGCCTATTATTTTTGTAGCTGGTGGAACGGGCTTTGCACCAATCAAGGGCATGATTGAAGAATCTATTCAAAAAGGCATGAAACGACCTATTAAACTTTATCGGGGCGCAAGAATATTAGAAGATCTATATATGGATGCGTTATGCAAAAAATGGGCACGCGAATTCTCGCACATTGAATACATACCTGTATTATCAGAATCACGCAAAGAAGATAAATGGCAGGGATGCGAAGGCTTGGTGCATGAAGTTGTCTTAAAAGACTTTACAAGTCTGAATGACTACCAGTTATATTGTTGTGGTGCCCCACAAATGGTAGAAGTCGCTCATAAAGCATTTATTGCACAAGGACTTCCGGAAGATGAATTTTATTCAGATGCCTTTACATTTGCAGCACCCTTAAAAAAATAGAAACAAATAAGCATAAAAAAAGGCGCTAAAAGCGCCTTTTTCTTTGGATACAAAAAACTAATTATTTAGCAGCTTTAGCATCAGCAGCTGGTTTAGCAGCTTTTGCATCAGCAGCTGGTTTAGCAGCTTTTGCATCAGCAGCTGGAGCAGCTTTAGCATCAGCAGCTTTTGCATCAGCAGCTGGTTTAGCAGCGTCAGCAGCGAAAGCGTTTAAAGAAAGTGCGAATAAACCTGCAACTAATGAAGCGAATAACTTAGACATGTAATTTCCTTAAATATTAATTAAACAAAAATAAGTATCAAAGAGATACATATTGAATCGTGAATAAAGCACGATTTGACGCGCATTATACATGAGCCACAATTTTTATCTACAAAAATACGGCTCCCTTTTAAAGA
>JBEEPP010000100.1:0-3688 GCA_041191045.1 Pseudomonadota bacterium | reverse complement strand
TTAAATCGTTTGTGGCAAGAGCCTTTAGGCATTCCGCTCTTAACTCCATAATGTAATCAATTAATGAATAGGAACGATCGTAACGGAACCAGCTTTCATATCTGGTGTAATGATAGATTTTTTATCATAAGTTAGCGCTATGTCAGCAGCAGCACTAAAACCGTCTTTAAATAAACTGACTTTGTTGCCTTGTACTTTATATATTTTCCCATTTTTCCAGTCACTGACAAAGAAATTATCTCCAGATTTAACTAGACCATCTCCTCCGCCAAGCGCTTCAGCAACCTTTGAAATTGATTTAGTTTTCAAATTAATTTTGTATAAAATGCCACTTGAAAAATCCACTTCATAAAGATCATTTTTAAAAATCCAAAGACCGTTAGGCGCTAGAATTTCAGGCATATTTTCATTAAGTACTAACGTAATTTTTTTGTCCTTAGCAATTTTAAAAATGGCGCCACCTGATTTAAGATTACCGCTATCACTCACATATAAATTGCCTGATTCATCTGAAGTAATATCATTTAGAAAAATAGGTGTTTGTGGAAATGCCATAGTGCTTCCGAATACATTCCATTTACCATCTGGCTCAACTTTCAACACTCTATTTTTATCTGTTACATACAAAGACTTGCCAATAAAAATTAACCCTTTAGGATCATCCATACCATTTGCAAATGTTGAAAGTTTTCCATCGATTGAAATACGTGTAATTTTTCCATCACCATCTTTATTAAATTCACCAATCTCAGAGACATAAATGTCACCTTTGGCATCCTGAACGACTGATTCAGGACTTATAAAACCTGAGATTGTATTTAATGATTCATGCGCTTTTAAAGTGACACTTACGAGCGCTGATAATAGAAATAAAAAAACACGTGAATTTTTCATAATTTTTTTAAAGAGACTAAATTAAAGACACTTTTCTTCACAGCCCTCTTCACTAACGCCCAACGAAAGAAGCAAGTCCACCATTTTTGAGTCACCTTTCTCTTTAACAACACGAACGATAGATACGCCACCTTTCATTTTTTTATTGATATCAGCACCCTTAGAAGCAAGGTATTTTACAATTTCAGTTCTACCGTCAAAAGCAGCGTGATGAAAAGCATTCATTTTAGTAAGTGGGTGAGTGTAATTAATATCTGCACCATGATCCGCTAAGTATTTGAGTGTTTGAAATTGACCTTTAGAGGCTGCCATGAGTAGCGGGCTCCATGCAAAATAAGTTGAATTGACGTCTACTTTTTTGACTTCAATATATTTTTTAACGATTGGTAATTTACCTTCATTCACGGCACCTGCAAATTCAATTTCTTCTGCATCAGTTAATGCAAAAAGCTGCATCGAAAAAGTAAGCAAAATTAATGTAAGTATTGTTTTTAAAAATTTATTCATAAGGAGTGATTCTTTCGTTTAGTTAAAAAATTGATAAGCATTGGTAAACATTTTATACCATGGCGCTAATCCATCCCAGGCTTCAGGATGCCATGAGTTTTGTATTGCTCTATAAACCCTCTCTGGATGAGGCATCATAATAGAAAACCGTCCATTTTCCGAAGTAAATCCAGTAATTCCTTCAGGAGAGCCATTTGGATTCATCGGATAGATAGAAGTTCCCTTGTGGTAATTATCAACATAGCGAAGTGTTGCAAGTTGATGATTTAAAACATCATTCATCTGATTCTGGGTTTGATATTCTGTAAAGCCTTCACCATGCGCCACAGCAATTGGAAGTATTGCGCCATTCATTTCATTAAAGAATATAGAATTAGATTTAAGAATTTCGACAGACACAAATCTTGCTTCAAATTGTTCAGATTTATTTTTTATAAAATGAGGCCATAAGGCGGAGCCTGGAATAATTTCTTTCAGGTTACTCATCATTTGGCAACCATTACAAATGCCAAGTGCTATCGTGTCAGTTCTTGAGAAAAAGTCTTCAAAAGCATCACGAGTTTTTGAATTAAACAAAATAGATTTAGCCCAGCCTTCACCTGCACCTAATACATCGCCATATGAAAAACCACCACATGCAACGAGCGCTGAAAAATCAGTTAAAGATTTTCGACCCTCAATAATATCTGACATGTGTACATCATGCGCCTCAAATCCTGCAGTCGAAAATGCAGATGCCATTTCAACATGGCCATTAACGCCTTGCTCTCTTAAAATAGCTATCTTAGGTTTTGTTTTTTTGATTGTAAAAGATTGAGGAATTTCAAAATCAAATTTTGGATTTAACCCTGGATCAAGATCATCTGAAATATTAGAAAACTCCTCTAAAGCGCATGCTGGATTATCTCGCATAGATTGCATTTTGTATGATGTTTCAGTCCATGCACTTTGTAAACTTGACCTTGTATCTTCAAAGACAGTTTTATTTTGATATTTGATGTGAATGATTTGATCTAAATTGACAGATCCAATTAAGAAGGCATGTTGATTTAAAGCGGCATTAATTTTTGTAAGTACACTTGAGATATGTTCTTTTTTAATTTGAATGACAGCACCTAACTCTTCGTTGAATAGAATAGCTTTAATATCAGGCCCACACGCGGTTAAATCAATATCTAAACCACAGCGCCCTGCAAAAGCCATTTCAGTTAAAGTAGCAAAGAGCCCGCCATCTGATCGATCATGATAAGCCTCAATCATATTTTCATCTTTCAATGTTTGAATCACATGAAAGAATGCTTTAAGAGTTTTTGCGTCATCAAGATTCGGTGGTATATCGCCTACTTCATTAAACACCAAGTTAAATGATGAAGCACCTAATCGATTCTTACCTAAACCTAGGTCGATATAAATAAGGCCACTTTCTTTAAGATTTCTATTAAGTGCAGGCGTTAACGTTTTTCTAGCATCAAAGACAGGTGCGAACGCGCTTACGATCAGCGATACAGGCGAAACAACAGTTTTTTCTTTTTTGTTCTCAAGCCAGGCTGTCTTCATGGACATAGAATCTTTACCTACAGGAATACTAATACCTAAATCAGGGCAAAGATACATACCGATTTCTTCAACAGCATCAAATAAAGCAGCATCTTCACCTTCATGCCCTGCAGATGCCATCCAATTAGCTGATAATTTAATATCTTCTAAATGATGAATGGATGCTGCGGATAAATTGGTAATCGCTTCACCTAAGGCCATACGAACAGAGGCTTTAGCATCAATCATTGCAATAGGTGTTTTTTCACCAATAGCAAAAGCTTCACCTAGGTAACTATCAAAAGATGATAAAGTGACGGCGACATCAGCAACAGGAACTTGCCAAGGACCTACAAGCTGATCCCTTGCAATTAATCCTGTCACTGATCGATCGCCGATATGAATCAGGAACATTTTGTTTGCAACAGCAGGGTATCTTAAAACACGATATGCTGCGTCTTGGATATTAATATTTTCTGTATTGACAGATTTAACTGTTCTTTCTTTTCTCTTCACATTTCGTGTCATCTTAGGCGGCTTTCCTAAGAGGATAGATAAATCCATATGGACTGCATCTTTTTTAAGAAGACTATCTTCGACAATAAGTTGTTTGTCTTCTTTTGCAGTACCTACAATTGCAAATGGACATCTTTCTCGTTCACAAAGCGCTTTAAATAAATCCAGATCTTTTTCTTTGATAGCTAATACATAACGCTCTTGAGCTTCATTACACCAAAGCTCGCGTGGCGAC
>JBEEPP010000099.1:0-3717 GCA_041191045.1 Pseudomonadota bacterium | reverse complement strand
TATGCAGGGTAAATGCGGATGTCGCCTTTTGAAGATAACTCTGACAAAAGCTCAAGTCTTTTATCTTCTCTTGATGATATAAGAGAAGCTCTTGTAAAATTTACTACCGTTTCAATTTCTTGAGCTACTGCTTCGGCTCTGGGCCCTCTTTCGAAATAATCAAATATGCGGATTGATACAATCTGCGCAATGATGAGCACTGTTGCGATAAGGATAAGAAATCTAGCAAGAAGTGTATTGGGAATAAATTTCAATGTGCAGTATCACCATCTGGTACAAAGATATATCCGAAGCCCCACATGGTCTGGAGAAATTTGGGGCTTGTATGATCTTCTTCTAGAATTTTTCTTAATCTAGAGATCTGAACATCGATACTTCTATCAAAAACATCAAGTTCACGCCCTTTTGCCAATTGCATAATTTGATCGCGAGACAAGGGCTGGCGTGGATGATCAATAAATACTTTTAATAATTCAAATTCACCAGATGTAATACTAATAGGAAGCCCGTTTTTTGTGAGGCTTCTTGTGTCTGAATTAAATATAAAAGGACCAAATGCTAAGTTTTCGGTAGTTGAGTTTTGAGTTTGTTTTAATTCATTTCGTCTTAATACAGCATTAATGCGTGCCAAAAGCTCTCTAGGGTTAAATGGTTTTGATACATAATCATCTGCCCCCATTTCCAAGCCGACAATACGGTCAATTTCATCTCCTTTTGCCGTGAGAATGATAATAGGAGTGAAGTTTCCTGAACCTCTTAATCTTTGACATATAGCAAGCCCACTTTCTTCCGGCATCATAAGATCTAAGATAATGAGGCTAACTTGGTGGTTAGCAATAAATAAATCCATTTCCTTGCCGCCGTTGGCTGTATGGACATTCAAGCCTTGATCAATAAGATATTGACTTGTGAGATCTCTTATTTTTGGATCGTCATCAACAATTAAAATGGATGCTGGATTGATTGCCATGAGTTTAATTTAGATCAGTTAGTACGAAATGAACTTAATGTATCAGTTTACATCATAAGTAATTATGATCCATTGTTACAAATAGAAACAAATATGCATTTTTTTGTAATAAAGTATTTACATTTAAGCTTGAATATAACACTCCTTTCCAGATAAAAATCAATCAATTGCATAATTTTTTAAAACCTTTTTTATTTTGTTTTGCTGCGGCTTTTGGCCTCTCTTTGGAGGCATTAGCTGGAGCAAATAATCAAGCCCCAAAAGTAGAATCAGAAAGTAATTCATCGGTTGCTACCGAGCTTAATAAATTAAAAGAAAGTAGCGCTTTGTCACCAGAAGAGCGAGCGAGAATAAGACGCGCACTTGCTGCCTATGCAAAATCCTCAGGTAAGGAAAGTAGTCTTATTGAAGAGAAACAGAGGGAAATGTTAAAAGGCTTAGAGTCACGTTTTATTGCTTGTGATGAAGACAACGATAATACGCTCGACCTTTCGGAAACGATAAAATGCTTACCTCAAGTGGCTCGCCAGTTTAATCGACTCGATCTCGATGAAAATGAAGTTATATCGTTAGATGAGCTTGCATTTCTGGCAAAAGAATTTCAAAAAAATCATTTAGATAGTAATAAACGCAAAAATAACCAAGCCTCATCAAGCACTAAAACACCGATATAAATTTACCCTTAGTGAATCTTCGTTAAAATAGATCGCTATGGCGCGTATGGAATTTCAATCTAGCTTTAAAGGTATTAATCAAAAAGAATGGAATGATCTTACAAAATCAAATCCTTTTTTAAAGCTTGAATTTTTTCAATCACTTGAAGCATCTAATTCAATAGGGGAGAGCACAGGCTGGCATCCTTTTCCAGCAATTATTACTCACGAAGGAAGGATTATTGGCGCTTCACCTATATTTTTAAAACAGCACTCTTACGGCGAATATGTATTTGATTGGTCTTGGGCAGAAGCTTACCAAAAATATGGCGAAAGCTATTATCCTAAAATTGTTTCATGTATACCATTTACTCCTGTTTCTGGACCAAGAGTTTTTGGATTAGATGCGTCAATTAAAAAAAATATAGTTACGCAAATAGAAGAGCTAGCTTATGGAAATAAAATATCATCAAGTCATATTTTATTTTGTGATGAGAGTGAGGCAGATATATATCAAGATACAAAATGGATGCGAAGAGAAGGTGTGCAATTTAAGTGGCTTAACAAAAATTATAAAAATTTTGAAGAATTCCTATCTCAACTTTCTCACGATAAGCGGAAAAAAATAAAACAAGAAAGAAAAAAAATTGAGGGCTTGGGCCTTAAAATTAAAAAATTAAAAGGTCCAGAAATTATAGAAGCAGATTTGGATTTTTTTTACGCTTGTTACTGTAATACTTATCAAGAACATCATTCAAATCCATATCTCACAAGAAATTTTTTTAGCCTTATCAGAGAAAGCATGTCTGAGAATGTATTATTGATATTGGCATATGAGGGTGATATACCTGTTGCGGGATCATTTTTTATTTATGATGATAAAAATTTGTATGGAAGATATTGGGGGTCAAAATCTTTTTATCCTGGGTTGCATTTTGAACTATCATATTACCAAGGCCAGGAATTTTGTATTGAAAATGGGATACTTGTATTCGAAGGTGGGGCGCAGGGAGAGCATAAACTTGCAAGAGGCTTTGAGCCATTCAATACATTCTCATATCATAGAATTTTTGATGAAAAATTTGAGCATGCAATCAAAGATTTTTTAAGAAGAGAAAAGAGTGGAATTGATCAATATACAAACGAACTTAATGAAAGAGCGCCATATAAAACTGATTTAAATCTTTAAAAGATGGTGGTGATGGAGAGACTTGAACTCTCGACCTCAGGATTATGAATCCTGCGCTCTAACCAGCTGAGCTACATCACCATTTATGAAACAAATAAAGCGTTGAATTATATTTTTTTAAACACCTAAAGTCAAAGGCTGATATTAAACGTTAAATCTAAAATGCATAACATCTCCATCTTGAACGATGTATTCCTTGCCTTCTAAACGCATTTTCCCGGCTTCTTTAGATTTTTGTTCGCCGTTGTAGGTAATGAAATCATCGTAAGAAATAACCTCAGCTCGGATAAAGCCTTTTTCAAAGTCTGTATGAATAACACCAGCAGCTTCAGGCGCAGTTGCCCCTTTTTTTACGGTCCATGCCCTTACTTCTTTCACACCTGCTGTGAAGTAAGTTTGTAATCCCAAAAGAGCATAAGCCGACCTGATTACTCTATCAAGACCCGGCTCTTCCAATCCTAGCTCAGTTAAGAATATAGCTTTATCCTCGTCTTCTAAATCAGCAATCTCTGCTTCAATTTTTGCGCAAATAGGAATAACAGGAAGATTTTCTTTTTGACCTAAAGCTTTCAGTGAGTCGAGAATAGGATTATTAGTAAATCCTGTTTCATTGACATTAGCTACAAACATCACAGGCTTAACTGTAATTAAACATAAAGGTTTGATAAGTTTTTGTTCGTCATCGTCAAGATTAAAATTTTTAACCAATTTTCCTTGGTCGAGATGAGCAGAAATTTTTGTCAGAATTGAAACAAGCTGAATGGCTTCTTTATCACCAGATTTTGCTTTTTTATTTTCTCGCTGAAGCGTTTTATCTACCGTTTCCATATCAGCTAAAATAAGCTCTGTATTGATGACCTCAATATCAGAAAGAGGATCTACCTTGCCAGAAACGTGAACAATGT
>JBEEPP010000098.1:0-3736 GCA_041191045.1 Pseudomonadota bacterium | reverse complement strand
TTCCAATGGAAAATCAGTAATACTTTTTTTAACGAATGCTATAGCGTCTTGTAAGTTATCTCTTTTGGCGCCTGACACACGAACACTTTCACCTTGGATAGCTGCCTGAACTTTAAGTCCACTATCTTTAAGTAATTTAACAATTTTTTTTGCAAGTTCGCTATCAATACCTGATTTTAATTTCAAAACCTGTTTTACTTTATTTCCAGATACAGTTTGGATATCTTGAGGATCAAGTCTTTTGGAGCTATCAGCCTCTTTTTTTTCCATTGAAGGCAATAAAATATCCTTGATTTGACCTAATTGAAAATCAGAATCACCATAAAGGGTAATAGTTAATTCTTTTTCTGAAAATTCAACTTTAGCACTCGTACCTTTAAAGTCGTATCGATTGATAATCATTCGAGATGCAACATCAATAGAATTATTTAAATTAGCCATATTTACTTCGGATGAAATATCAAAAGATGGCATATAAAATCTCCTTGCTTAATAGAATTACTTATTCAAAATGACAGACGTAGTGAAGCGTATCTGTTGTCTCAATTTCAAAAGATGAATTTGCAGGCACAGAAAATTTTTGATC
Organism: Pseudomonadota bacterium; assembly: GCA_041191045.1. Taxonomy (GTDB): domain Bacteria; phylum Pseudomonadota; class Gammaproteobacteria; order Burkholderiales; family Methylophilaceae; genus Methylopumilus. The sequence continues at coordinate 3,150 of JBEEPP010000098.1, read as the reverse complement.
TTCTTTATATTCCGTCCAATCAGAGGCGCCTTGCAATTTCACCCGACATTGTCCAGCTAGAATTTCCATAACTTCAGCTGCTTGCGTATTGAAGGTTAATGAACTTGGAAAAATGACACCAATCGTACTTCTTGTTCCGTTTGGAAGAAGAATGGTATGACTTACACATTTACCGTCGAAATAAATATTTGCTTTTTTCTTTACACTTACATTGTCAAACTGAGCCATTTAATTCACCTTATTTTTTAATTTTTGCTGCTATTCTCATTCTTAAAGCATTGAGTTTAATAAAACCTGCCGCATCTTTTTGGTCATACGCGCCTTGATCATCTTCAAATGTTGCAATCGAAGTATCAAAAAGCGAATCTGTTTCACTGTCTCTTCCAATTACTGTGACGTTACCTTTATAAAGTTTCAATTTAACCCAACCATTCACGTTTATTTGCGTGTGATCAATCAAAGTTTGCAATGCAAATCTCTCTGGACTCCACCAATAACCGTTATATATTAGAGAAGCAAATCTTGGCATCAAGTCATCTTTAAGGTGAGCTACTTCACGATCTAATGTAATAGACTCAATCGCTCGATGAGCTTTTAATAAAATAGTCCCGCCCGGGGTTTCATAGCAACCTCGAGATTTCATGCCGACATATCGATTTTCTACAAGATCTAATCTTCCTATGCCATGATTTCCACCCAGATGATTAAGTGCCGTCAATAATTCATGTGCCTTCATAGCTTTGCCATTAAGGGCTATTGGATCACCTTTTTCGAATTTAATCTCGATAGTTTCTGATTCATTTGGTGCTTTTTCAGGACTAACTGTCCAGCGCCACATATCTTCTTCGGGTTCCGCACCAGGATTTTCTAAGTGACGCCCCTCGTAGGAAATATGCAATAAGTTAGCATCCATACTATATGGACTACCGCCTTTTTTATGTTTCATTTCAACTGGAATGTTATTTTTTTCAGCATACTGAAGGAGTTTCTCTCGGCTCAGTAAATCCCATTCGCGCCATGGCGCAATAATTTTAATGTCAGGATTAAGTGAATATGCACCCAATTCAAAACGAACTTGATCATTACCTTTACCTGTTGCGCCATGTGAAATAGCATCAGCGTTAGTTTTTCTAGCTAACTCAATTAGTCGTTTAGCGATAAGCGGTCTCGCAATTGAAGTGCCGAGTAGATATTCACCCTCATAAATTGTATTTGCTCTGAACATAGGAAATACATAATCGCGAACAAATTCTTCTTTCAAATCTTCGATAAATATTTCTTTAACGCCTGCTGCTTTAGCTTTTTCTCTTGCTGGCTCTAATTCATCACCCTGACCCAAGTCAGCTGTAAAAGTAACAACTTCGCATTGATAAGTTTCTTGAAGCCACTTCAAAATAACAGAGGTATCTAATCCGCCCGAGTAAGCTAAAACAACTTTTTTAATATCACTCATTTTTCTTTTTTCCTAATAATAGGTACTCCATCAATGCTTTCTGAACATGAAGACGATTCTCAGCCTCGTCCCATACTACGCTTTGAGGCCCATCAATGACTTCTGCAGTAACCTCTTCGCCTCGATGAGCAGGAAGGCAGTGCATAAACAAAGCTTCTGAGGATGCTACTGACATCATTTCTTGATCTACTTGCCAGTCTGCAAAGTCTTTCAAACGCTCTTCGTTTTCAGATTCAAATCCCATACTGGTCCATACATCAGTTGTGACAATATCCGCATCTTTTGCAGCATCCATAGGATCATCAAATTCTTCAAAATGTTTATCGCCATACAAGCCTGCTCGCTCGACTTCAACTTCATAACCTTTAGGTGTAGAAACATGCACATTGAAATCTAAAACTTCAGCGGCTTGTAACCAGGTATTACAAACGTTATTAGAGTCGCCAATCCAAGCAATTGTTTTACCTTGGATAGAACCCTTATGTTCGATGTAGGTAAAAATATCAGCTAGAATTTGGCATGGATGATATTCGTTAGTTAATCCATTAATCACAGGTACTCTTGAATTTTGTGCAAATCGATCAATGATATTCTGCTCAAATGTTCGAATCATTACAAGGTCACACATTCTTGAAATTACTTGTCCCGCATCTTCTACAGGCTCTCCTCTTCCGAGCTGAGAATCTCTCGTATTTAAATAAATTGCTGAGCCGCCAAGCTGTTGAATACCTGCCTCAAAAGACAATCTTGTTCGAGTACTTGCTTTTTCAAAAATCATCACTAAAGTTCTATCGACAAGAGGCCAGTACTGTTTGTATTCTTTAAATTGTTTTTTAATCCAACTTGCTCTCGCGAAGATATATTCAAACTCATCTCGCTTGAGATCGTTAAATCTTAAAAAATGTTTTGTTTTCATAAAATCAATTCTATTTAAAACGTTACTTTGCTAAAAAATTTTTAATCACTTGAGATAATCTTTCGGCTAATTCTTTTGCTTCCATATCATTAATAATAAGAGGTGGTAAAAGTCGAATCACTTTCTCTGCTGTCACATTAATAAGAAGCCCTTCATTTAAAGCTAATTTAGTTAAGTCTCCACATGGATGATCAAGTTCAATACCTATCATTAGGCCCAAGTTACGGATCATTTTTACTTGAGGGCAATCTTTTAAGCGCTGTGTAAATTCTTCATTAATTAATGCGCCCATTTTTGACGCATGATTACAAAGCTTATCTTCTTCAATAATGGTTAATGTTGCGAAACCTGCTGCGGTCGCCAATGGATTGCCGCCAAATGTTGATCCATGTTTACCTGGCGTAAATACCTTGCTTGCTTTGCCTTTAGCTAAACAGGCACCTATCGGAACACCTGAACCTAAACCTTTGGCAAGCGTCATGACATCAGGCTGAACGGAGGTATGTTGATGCGCAAACCATTTGCCTGTTCTACCAATACCTGACTGAACCTCATCAAACATTAAAAGCCAATCATGCTCATCACAAACTGCTCTTAACCCTTTGAGGTAATTTTGAATATTGCTTGGAATATTTATACCACCCTCGCCTTGAATAGGCTCTACAAGAATCGCAACTACATTATTCTTTCTTGACGCAATTTGCTGAATAGCCTCTAAGTCATCGAAAGCTACTCGAATAAATCCACCTACAAGTGGCTCAAAGCCAGCCTGTGTTTTTCG
>JBEEPP010000097.1:0-3766 GCA_041191045.1 Pseudomonadota bacterium | reverse complement strand
GATAAACCCAAAATTGGCCAGGCGACTTAGTCAATTGGAGTCCACTTGCTTCTTTTTGTTCATAACTTGTTAGCTCAAAGTAATAAGGAACTCCATAAAAAAACATGTCGCTATAAGCATTTAACGCATCTTGTATAAATATGATTCGAGTTTGATTGAGATCTTTATCTGCCAGATTAAATCTGGCTTTATAAATCTCACTTGATGCAATATCAATAATTTTTAAGTAAGTTTGTACTGCTTTTTCTTTTTCATTAGCTGGAATGTTTTTATCTATATTTTGAGCAATATTTGAAAATCCTCCTTGCCCAAATAAAGCCATTAATTTATTAACACTCTTTTCAAATGATTCTTTAACCTCATTATTTTTATCTATATTACTCGTCGATTGATTGGCTATTTTTTTTGCAACAGATTCAATCAGTGTTTTATTTTGAAGAGCATCTTTAAATAACATAAATTCATCAATAGAACCTTTTGCGTCTGCAGGGATTTTTAAGTATTTAAATTCTTCTTGTGGCGTCTCTCTCATACCGCTTATAAAGAATGAACGTCCCTCAATTGGCATAGCATATTGATATGAAAGATATTCACGAGCCTGACCCGAGCTATTTCTAACCTTATAGGTGACACTTGGACCTACATTCCTGGGCTTTTCTTTTTCGCCCTCTTTTAAATGTAATACGTTAAATTTTTTAAAGTCATTAAACTCGTAAGTAATTTGATCTTTATCTAATTTGACTTTATCAAAAATCTTTCCATCTATTTTTTGAGTAGAGTTAGAATTCAATAGGCTTCGCAAATTAATTTTTAGCTTTGTGCCTCCATCTTGAAAATCTGATTGATATATTGCTATACCTTTATAGGTAAAAGGATGATTAACGCTAATTGTTTTTGTTATATCCTGAGAAAGTTCAGGATCGGAAATTACCAAATCACTTTCAAAGGATTTTGGCATACCTGTTGAATAATGATTAATTCTAAAATCTTTGAGGGTTATTTTAAAAGGCAAATCTTGTACAAGGTATCCATCTTTCATTCTAACAAATGCAACATTATCTGAAGAGCCCTCAGCAAGCGTCATATTTGCTCTAAATGAGGTATTGCTCACATTTAATCTACTTGCTTCTGGAACCTTTGAAACCGGCATATCTAATGTTTCAATTTTTTTATAGCCTAGTAATTCTTGAGCTTTAAAAATCAAATTGCCATCCAATAACCCACCTAAGCAAATTATTACTACTCCAATATGCGTCAAAATATAACCTAAGCGCTGGTAGTTTCCCTTCTTGGCAACAATTAAAAAATCGCCATTTTCTTTCGATTTCTCTTTTACCTTATATTTAGATTGTTTTAAGTAATGAAGAATTTTTGAAGTATTCACATACTTTTTATTTTTTATAACAAGATGATGTGTAAATGATAAAAGTGACTTTTCCTCTAAAGAATCTTTAAATACTGAAAAGTCCTTAAGAATTGCTGGTGTATTTTTAATAATACAAAGCGTTGTAGATAAAACCAAAAAAAGAAGAATTATTAAAAACCAAATGCTGTGATATACATCATAAAGACCAATTTTTTCAAAATATACAAACCAAAATTGGCCTAATTTAATAATGTAGTTCTCATAGGGTTCATTCTGCTTAAGTATTGTTCCTATGATTGATGCAATACCCAAAAATACAAGCATCGATACCGCGAAGCTCATTGAGCTTAGCAATTGATTTATTTTTTTGGAATTAATTGTTAAAGATTTCAAAATAACTCATTTTTAAAAATGAAAAGTTCTGACTAGGAAAACTGCAAGGAAGTTGCAGCAATTAAGCTTAATACGAAAGTTAGAATGGCTTATCTTAAACCTTGGATGTAATCTGCTACTGCTTCCATTTCTTGATCAGTTAATTTAGCAGCAATGGTTCGCATTACTTTAGCTTCATCATTTGCTCGAGTACCGAGTCTAAACTGTCTTAATTGATTTAAAACATACTCTGCGTGTTGACCACCTAAACGTGGATATTTAACAGGAAGACCATCGCCTGAAGGTCCATGACAAGAAGCACACGCTGGCAAGCCATTGACCTGGATACCTGCACGATAAATTTTTTCGCCTAAAGACCCCGTACCATTTGTTTTGGCTTGCCCTAAATTTAATGTTTGCTTTGAAAAGTATTCTGCCACCGCATGCATGTCAGCATCTGATAACATTGCTGCCATTCCAGACATTACTGCATTTGCGCGATCACCAGATTTAAAATTAATTAATTGTTTGTAAAGATATTCTGCGTGTTGTCCTGCTAATTTTGGATTGGCACTAATAATGCTATTACCATCAATTGCGTGACACGCTGCGCAAACACTCCCAACTGCTTGAGGTGGGTTTTTATTCTCAATCGTTGCAGAAATTGCTGTACTTGCAATTAAAAATGACAAGATGAGAATAAAAAAAACATTTCGACCACTCATTGCGGAAAGCTCCATATATAAAGTATGTTCAAGTAGTACATTTTATCTAAAATCCTATTCTCGTGATAGCATTTTGATTGGATTGAACAGGTTTAGGTAAAGCGCATGGCTATTTTTAAAAACGCATCATATTTTATATCTGCTCACCATTTAAGTGATTTGCCTCCCCCTACTGGGATTGAGATTGCCTTTGCAGGAAGATCAAACGCGGGAAAATCTAGTGCTATTAATACGCTTGCAAATCATAATCGCCTTGCTTTTGTAAGTAAGCAGCCTGGGCGAACCCAGCTTATTAATTTCTTTTCTCTTGGCGAGAATCGTTTCTTGGTGGATTTACCAGGTTATGGTTATGCCAAAGTACCCCAAGCGATTAAAGATCATTGGCAAAAAACTTTAGCCACTTATCTATCTGAACGCTCTTGTCTCTTTGGCCTTGTTTTAGTTATGGATATTAGACATCCACTCACGCCTCTTGATCAACAAATGTTAAAGTGGTTCTCGTTAAATAAAAAACCTATTCATATTTTATTAACTAAGGCAGATAAGCTTTCTCGTGAGGCTTCTCATAAAACACTTCATGCTGTTCAAAAAGAAATTAATGAAAAGTGGGGATCAACTCTTGGGATTGAATGCACAGTTCAGCTTTTTTCTAGCTTAAAAAAACAGGGTGCCGATGATGCTGAAACCATCATTGGAAAATGGCTAAATACGCCTATAGATCATGTCCCAAACTCGATAGCCTAATTTAATACCTCGATTTTCATATTTTGTTAAAGGACGATAATCAGGTTTTTTAAAAAAATCGTCGGACGTCTTTTGCAGTAATTCTTCTTTATCCAAAAGATCAATAATCCATACGGCATAATCTTCCCAGTCTGTTGCAATATGAAGATAACCCGTTTTTTTAATTTTCTGGGCGATAAGCTTTAATAAATTTGATTGTATAAGTCTTCTTTTGTGATGTCTTTTTTTAGGCCAAGGATCGGGGAAAAAAATATGAATCCCATCCAAAGAATCATTCTTTATCATTAAATTAAGAACTTCAACCGCATCATGTTGAATAATTTTTAAGTTAGAAATGTCATCTTCCTGAATTAGCTTAAGTAAGTTGCCTACGCCGGGTGAATGAACTTCAATTGCAATATAATTTTTATTTAAATTAGATTTTGCAATTTCTGCGGTTGAAGTTCCCATACCAAAACCAATTTCCAGTATGAGGTCACTATTTTTATTTTTAAAAATATCGCCAAAATTTATTATTTTATTTTCAAAGATAACAGCATGTTTTTGAAAGTTATCTTGA
>JBEEPP010000096.1:0-3784 GCA_041191045.1 Pseudomonadota bacterium | reverse complement strand
GAAGCAGGGCGATGCAGTGTACCTTCACTTAATTTAGCTGCTGGTGCTGCGTTTGCTTTTGCAACCGCTTCTTGTTTTTTTCTAACGTCTTCAGCTTGGGCTGCAGCAAGTGCTGCATGACGCTTTGCTTCATCTTCCCTCATCGATAATTCGTCTTCACCAAGCACATGGCCTTTTGCCTGAGGTTTCACAACTGACTCAATAGGCTTAGGTGCTTCAATAGGGGTATCAACAGGCTGTCCATCTTCACGTCTTACCAGAACACGTTTTTTACGGACTTCGACTTGAATGGTGCGAGCGCGACCTGTGCTATCTGTTTTTTTAATCTCTTTGTTTTGCTTGTGCGTTAAAGTGATTTTATTTTTTGGCGCTTGAGATTGACCATGCTCCTTACGAAGATATTCAAGCAATGCTGATTTATCTACTTCGGTTAATGAATCTTCTGCTGCTGATTTATTTACGCCAGCACTTTTAAGCTGTTCGATTAATAAATCAACAGGTAAACCTAATTCCTCAGCAAATTTAGTGACAGTTGATTGTCCCATTTAATACCTCATAATATTCATCGAAGGATGCACATGACTTTAAACAAACCAAGGCGCTCTAGCAGTCATAATTAACTGTTTCGCACGCTCTTCATCCATTGAAGTCATTTCAACCAATTCATCTACAGCAAGATCTGCAAGATCTTCCATTTTTGAAATGCCTTTAGATGCAAGGAGATTTGCCGTAGCGTCATCCATACCTTCCATCGTAAGTAAATCTTCAGCTGCCTCTTCAACTTTTTCTTCTTTAGCAATCGCTTCAGTAAGAAGAGCAGCTCTCGCACGTGAACGGAGTTCATTCACTGTGTCTTCATCGAACGCTTCGATCTCAACCATTTCTTGTAATGGTACATATGCAATTTCTTCTAATGTACTAAATCCTTCTTGCACAAGAATATCAGCCACATCTTCATCCACATCAAGCTTCGCCATGAATAATTGACTTGTACTTGCATATTCCTCTTCATTTTTCTTAGAAGATTCTTCTTCCGTCAGAATATTAATATTCCAACCTGTGAGTTCAGATGCAAGACGAACGTTTTGTCCATTTCGACCAATCGCTTGGGCTAAATTTTCTTCATTCACTACAACATCCATACTGTGTTTTTCTTCATCGACTACAATGCTTGAAACTTCAGCAGGTGCCATGGCATTAATCACAAACTGTGCTGGCTCCATGGACCATAAAACAATATCAACACGCTCGCCCGCAAGCTCGCCGGTCACTGCTTGAACTCTTGATCCACGCATACCGACACATGTGCCTACTGGATCAATTCTTTGATCGTTTGCTTTTACGGCAATTTTTGAACGCAAGCCTGGATCGCGTGACGCAGATTTAATTTCTAATAAACCTTCTTCAATTTCAGGCACTTCAAGTTCAAATAAACGTACAAGAAATTCAGGTGCTGTTCTGGATAAAATCAATTGGGGTCCACGGTGACTTCTTTCAACGCTTGTAAGATAAGCTCTCACGCGGTCACCGATTCTTAAATTTTCTTTAGGGATCATTTGATCGCGTGGAAGCACGGCTTCAATGCGGCCCACTTCAATAATGCCATTGCCCCGATCCATACGCTTAATCACACCTGTCACTAATTTTTCATTACGGCCTAAGAAGTCTTCTAAAATTTGTTCTCTTTCAGCTTCACGTACTTTTTGTAAAATCACTTGTTTTGCTGCTTGCGCGCCAATTCGTCCAAATTCAATAGATTCTAAGGGTACTTCGATCGTATCGTTTTCAGCTTTGCCTTCTGCACGAGGATCAGTTAAAGAGATCTGAGCATCTTCATTTTCAATGAGTTCATCATTCAAAATCGTCCATCGTCTAAAAGATTTATATTCGCCCGTATCGCGATTGATTTCGACGCGCACATCAATATCTTCTGTATTTTTTTTCTTTGTAGCAGAAGCCAAAGCTGATTCAAGTGCTTCAAAGACTACGTCTTTGTTCACATTTTTTTCATGGGCTAAAGCATCTACTAATAATAAAATCTCGCGACTCATTTCAATCTCCGCAAATCATTTTCTAACGTTTAAATTCTGGGCTTAATCGCGCTTTATCAATATTTGATAAAGCAAAACGATAAAGCTCACCCTCGCACATCAAAAGCACAGTATCTTTTTCTGTCCCATCAATGGTGCCTAAAAAATTTTTACGCGCATCTAAAGGCATCCTTAACTTCACAGAAGCTCGCTCACCTTTAAAGCGTTCAAAATCAGCTAATTTCTTTAATACGCGATCCATACCAGGGGATGACACCTCTAGTCTGTCGTAATCTAAATCCTGCTCTACGGTAAATACGTGACCTAGATGGTTACTCACTAAAGTGCAATCATCAATCGTCACAGAATCAGGCTTGTCAATATAAACACGTAAAAGCTTTCCTCGATTTGAAATCTCCAAATCGACCAACTCATATCCGAGCTGTTGTACGGTTTTTTCAATTAATGTTTCAAGCTTTTCCATCTAAGGCTGATTTCCTAAAATTACCCAAGTTGCAGAAACAAAAAATGGGCCTAAAGCCCATCAATATTTTCATGCCGAATTATATCAATAAATTCAGATAATTGAAATCAAAACTTCATTAAAAATCAATGCGATCCATCACATTAAAGCACTTTAATCTTGGCAAATTTTCGTTTGCCTACCTGAGCCACAAATTCACTATTTTTAGAAATCATTTTTTTGCCATCTTCAAGGCGCTCGCCGTCAATTTTAATGCCACCGCCCTCGATAAGACGCATGCCTTCTGAAGTGCTCGCCACAAGGGCCGCCTCTTTAAGAATCTGTAAAATACCTATCGTATCGGTTTGAATAGTGATGTTTACCTCAGGCACATTCTCTGGGATGCCACCTTTAGAGCGAGTTTGGAAATTATCCAGCGCTTCGATAGCGGCCTCTTTTGAATGAAAGCGCGCCACAATTTCTTGAGCAAAAGTAACTTTGATATCCCGAGGATTTTGACCTGCCTTTACGTTAGCTTTCCAGCTTTGAATCTCATCCAAAGATGCGAAAGAAAGTAACTCAATATATCGCCACATTAATTCATCTGAGATCGACATAATTTTTGCAAAAATTATCTCAGGTGCTTCATTAATCCCAATGTAATTGCCTAGCGATTTAGACATTTTTTGCACGCCATCTAAACCTTCGAGAAGAGGCATCGTAATAACACATTGCGGAGATTGGCCTGATTGTTTTTGTAATTCGCGACCCATTAATAAATTAAATTTTTGATCAGTACCACCTAATTCCACATCTGCTTTTAATGCCACAGAGTCATAACCTTGAAGAAGAGGATATAAAAATTCATGAATAGCGATAGGCTGGTTAGCTTTATATCGCTTACTAAAATCATCGCGCTCGAGCATTCGAGCGACTGTATGGCTTGCCGCTAATTTCAGCATACCAGCAGCACCCAAATCGGTAAGCCATGTTGAATTAAAAACTACTTCGGTTTGATCACGTTTTAATATTTTAAAAACTTGCTCGGCATAACTCTCAGCATTTTTTTTAACTTCATCTTGAGATAACGGGGGTCTTGTAGCACTTTTACCTGTGGGGTCCCCAATCATCCCTGTGAAGTCGCCAATTAAAAATAAAACGTGATGGCCTAAATCCTGAAATTGTCTAAGTTTATTTAATAGAACGGTATGGCCTAAATGAAGATCGGGGGCCGTAGGATCAAAGCCAGCTTTAACTCTTAAAGGTTTTCCTTTTTTGAGTTTTTCGAGAA
>JBEEPP010000095.1:0-3802 GCA_041191045.1 Pseudomonadota bacterium | reverse complement strand
CTCTTAGCGCGTTTTGATGAAGAGACAAATATTTCATGGGCAGCTAAATTAGAAGAAGTTGGTGCGCATGTTGTTTATGGCGTAGTGAAACATAAATGTCACGCCAAGATGATCATGATTGTAAGAAAAGAGTTATTACCAGCAAAAGGCAAAAGAAAACCAGAGCACACCTTAAAACGTTATGTGCACTTAGGGACAGGTAACTACCACCCTAGAACAGCTAAGCTATATACAGATTTTGGATTGATGACTTCAAACCCATCAATTTGTGATGATGTTCATAAGATTTTTATGCAGCTCACAGGCACTAGTCGTTTAATCAAATTGAAATCATTATGGCACTCGCCTTTTACTATGTTTGATCAAATTGTGAAGCATATTCAAGCTGAAGCCAAGGCAGCAAAATTAGGCAAGCCCGCAAGGATTGTGGTGAAAGTGAATGCACTTTTAGAGCCTGCTGTGATTAATGAGCTCTACAAAGCCTCGCAGGCAGGTGTCAAAATTGATTTAATTGTAAGAGGGGTGTGTGCGCTTAAGCCTAAAGTTAAAGGGCTCTCCGAAAATATTCGAGTAAGATCTATTGTGGGACAATTTTTAGAGCATCATCGTATTTTTTATTTTTATGCAAACGGCAAGGAAAATATTTATTTATCATCCGCAGACTGGATGGATAGAAACTTATTTAGAAGAATTGAAGTGGCCTTTCCTATTCTTGAGCCCGAATTGAAACAGAAGGTTATTAATGAAGGCTTAAATGAATTACTAAAAGATGTTTCTAGCTGGAATATGAATTCAGATGGTCTTTATAAACAATCAGCATCTACATCAAATAATAAATTATCGGGTCAACAAAATTTATTACTTAAATATAGTGTAGTTACAAAATCTTCAAAAGGAAAGCTTAAAGCTTAACCTTCTTTTGCCATATTAATAGTGTAACGTGGAATTTCAATCGTGAGATCATTTTGATCCACAATAGCTTGGCAAGATAGTCTTGATTTAGGTTCTAATCCCCATGCTTTATCAAGAAGATCCTCTTCTAAGTCATCAGCTTCATTTAATGTTTCAAATCCTTCTCGCACAATCACATGGCATGTAGTGCATGCACACACTTGATCGCAAGCGTGTTCTATATCAATATGGTTTTGCAACAAATTCTCACAGATAGACAGCCCCGGTTTGGCATCAATTACTTCTCCATGAGGGCAGATTTCAATATGTGGCAAAATAATAATTTTTGGCATATCAGAAGTTTACCTTATCTATCGATTTGCCTCTAAGCGCATGACTCACAGACTCATCCATAAGTTTAGCTGCAAATGATTCTGTGAGTGTGTTTAAATCTTTTGTATGCTGAGTGATTAAATCAGAATTATCAGAATTAAGAGCAGATAATAGTGTTTGTATGGCTGATTGAATCTTTGCAATTTCTTCCTGGGTTAGTAATGCATTGCCATTTTTATCTAGGGCATTTCGCACGGCTATAATAATTTGTTCACCTTCAATTTTAGCCTCACTCAATGCACGTATCTTTTTATCTTCATCAGCTTTTTCAAAAGATTGTTTGAGCATATTTGAAATTTGATCTTCAGATAAGCCATATGAAGGTTTGACAGTAATACTTGTTTCTTTATTGGTAGATAATTCTTTTGCGGATACCGAAAGCAATCCATCAGCATCAATCTGGAAGGTGACACGAATTTTTGCGGCTCCTGCGACCATTGGCGGAATGTCAGTTAAGGTAAAGTTTGCTAGCGATCTGCAATCTGATACTCGTTCACGTTCACCTTGTAATACATGAATCGACATTGCAGTCTGCCCATCCTTATAGGTTGTAAATTCTTGTGCTTTTGCAATTGGAATTGTGGAGTTTCTATGAATAATTTTTTCTACTAAGCCACCCATCGTTTCAATTCCTAAAGATAACGGCGTTACGTCAAGAAGAAGTAGATCTTGATCTGATTTATTTCCAGCAAGTGTATGAGCCTGTCTTGCAGCACCAAGCGCTACAACCTCATCTGGATTAAGATCATTGAGTAATTCTTTTTTGAAAAAATTTTTAATTTCTGATTGAATATGCATCATGCGAGTCGCCCCGCCTACCATTACAACGCCGTCAATCGATTCGATTGATAATTGCGCATCATTTAATGCACGCCTTATAGGTTGAATTGTTTTTTGTACAAGATCATCTGTTAATTTAAAAAATGTATCTCGATCCAATGAAAAACTAATGTCTTGACCATCTGATAGTTTAATTAACGTTTTTGCAGATAAATCTTTCGTAAGTTTTTCTTTTAAGGATTTAGCATGCGTAATGAGTGCGCGTTTATCCTCATGACTAAGCTGAGTGATTTTGTTTTCATGTTTGATAAGCTCTGCTATGGCCTGATCAAAATCATCTCCGCCTAGATGAGGATGACCATTCGTGGCTAAGACTTCAAATATACCTTTATGAAGCTTTAAGATGGAGACATCAAAAGTGCCGCCACCTAAATCATATATGACGAAGGTGCCTTCTTTCTTTTGATCGAGACCATAGGCAACAGCCGCGGCTGTAGGTTCATTGATGAGTCTTAAGACATTTAAACCAGCCAACTTGGCAGCATCTTTTGTAGCTTGACGTTGTGCATCGTCGAAATAAGCAGGAACCGTAATTACCGCACCTGCAATCTCACCGCATAAAGAAGTTTCAGCAAGATCTTTTAATTTTTTTAAGATGTCGGATGAGATTTCAATCGGATGTTTTAAGCCTTGCTCGGTTTTAATTTGTATATCATCGCTATCATCATCAAAAGCATAAGGCAGTGATTCTCGATATTGAATATCAGATTTAGTATGACCCATGAAGCGTTTCACTGAAACAATAGTGTTCTTTGCATCAGTTGCTAAATAGGGCAACGCCTCATGACCTACCTTAATCGTATTTTGTCCGTAATAGACGATCGATGGTATGAGTGCGTTTCCATTCGTATCTTTTAAGATGGTAGACAATCCACTTTGAACAGTTGCCACCAAAGAGTTTGTCGTGCCTAAATCAATGCCCACCGCAAGCTTGTGTTGGTGAGGAAGGGTACTTTGACCAGGCTCTGCGATTTGAAGTAGCGCCATAATTTAAACAATCTCAATTAATGCATCACGGATATGCTGTTCAATTTTCTCAATAAAATTAAGTTCGCGCGTGATTTTAATGGCATCATCAAGATGATCTTTATGATTAAAGGAGGCTGGGAGTTTATTTATCATGTCGTCTTTATTTCCTTGAATCTCAGCAGCTAATTTTTCAAGGGCTAATTTATTATGCTTATGTGTCTCAAGCTCTTCGCGCCATTCCATTTGCTGCATTAAAAAATCCTGAGGCACGGCCGTATATTTTTCATCATGAATATTCACACCATGAAGTTGAAGTAAATATTCTGCGCGTCGAATAGGCGACTTTAAAGTTTGATAGGCGTCATTCACTTGCGCTGTTTTTCTGATGGATTCTAATTTTGTTTCATCATCAAATGATGCGAAGCGATCAGGATGAATTTCTTTTTGAATACCTTGGTAGTTCTGATCAAGTCTTTCTAAATCAACAACAAATGTTTCTGGAAGTTTGAGGAGAGTAAAAAAATTTTGACTCACACTGTAAAGCTTTCACCGCAACCACATTCCGCCTTAACATTAGGATTATTAAATTTAAATCCTTCATTTAAACCTTCTTTAGCAAAATCGAGTTCGGTTCCGTTTATATAAACAAGACTTTTTGGATCCACCATGATTTTAATGCCATGACTTTCAAATACTTGATCTTCAGGTA
>JBEEPP010000094.1:0-3823 GCA_041191045.1 Pseudomonadota bacterium | reverse complement strand
TGAATCAATTAGAAAGGAAATCTCACTTACTTACTTCGAATACGGCACGATCGCTGCCATGATTATTTTTGCCGACGCTGATCTAGATATTGCTATTCTTGAAGTAGGTTTGGGTGGCAGGTTAGATGCTGTAAATGTTTTTGATTCCGATTGTGCCATTGTTACCTCCATTGATCTTGATCATATGGATTATTTAGGACATACAAGGGAGGCGATCGGTTTTGAAAAAGCTGGAATTTATCGTGCTAATAAAATAGCAATATGTGGCGACTTCGATCCTCCGCAATCTTTAATAAAATATTGTGAATCTATTCATGCTGAATTAAAAATGATAGGTAAAGATTTTGCTTATGAAGCACATCATGATTCCTTTGATTTTTCGATTGAATCCTCATTTGTGATGAATATTATATTACCTAAATTGCAAGGAGATTTTCAGTTAGCCAATGCTTCAAGCGCACTTATGGCAGTCAAAATAATGGAAGATCAATTACCTTTAACTGAAACCTCAATTCAACAAGGTATTGCTTCAGCATTATTACCAGGAAGATTTCAGGAGGTGAAAATAAATCCTTCTTTAATTTTGGATGTCGCGCATAATCCTCATGCAGCTAAATCTTTAAGAGATAATCTAAGAGCCCATAGCGTGTCTGGAAAAACGATCGCCGTATTTTCAATTCTGAGAGATAAAGATATCTTAGGCGTAGTTGCAGCAGTGAGTCTTGATATTGATGCTTGGTATATTGCAGAAATTGAAAATGAGAGAGCCGCTAATATAGATACAATTTGTAAGGCCATACAAAAAGTTAATCCATCAGCACATATAGTGACATTTAAAAATATACAAGAAGCGTATCAATTTGCATCCAATGAAGTCGAGAGGAATGATAGAATAATCGCATTCGGTTCTTTCTATACAGTAGCCGATATTATGAAACTTAATCCCTAAGTTATGAGTGAAGACAATTCAACACAGCCTCAAGAAGATAAACTGATTAGTCAGGCCAAAAAGCGGCTTCTTGGTGCATGTGTCCTTTTATTTATTCTTCTTATTTCAGCACCTTTTGTTTTAAAAAATCGTAATGAAGAAGGACCTACTGAACCTATTAAGATTTCAATGGAAAGTTCCCCTGTCATTGCTGATACCAATGTTGAAAATATTATGCCAGCAGATATAAAACAAGAGATTCCAGTATTACCAAGCCCTCAAAGCAAAAAAGAATTACTGCCACCATCACCTGATGCAAAGGCAAAACAGGAAACAATCATATTATCAAATAGCGGCTTGTACATTCAATTAGGCGTTTTTTCAGATATGGAAAAAGTAAAACCGCTTCAACAAAAATTAAATCTAATCAATATTCAAACTAAAAGTGAAGTGATTAAGATTAATGGTGTTGATAAAGTTAGATTAATTACAGATGAATTTAAAACCGAAGCTTTAGCAAAAGACGCATTACTTAAAATTAAAAATGCAGGTATCACAGGCATTATCAAGAAGATTAATTAATGACATTTATTGATTATGGTTTTTTTATCATCATCATTGTTTCTTGTCTTCTTGGCTGTTACCGTGGTTTTGTGCGAGAACTTATTTCTATCATTGCTTGGTTTTTTGCATTTTATTTAGCGCAATCTTTTTCTCTTGTTATCGCTTTAAAACTCCATTGGATTGATACTGAATCAATTCGAAATTTAGTTGCTTACATCTTGATTTTTATTGCTGCCCTTGCTCTTTCAATGGGTGTGATTGCTGTTCTAAACAAATTTATTAAATATACAGGCCTTTCATTTCCTAATATTTTATTGGGCGGTTTATTTGGTTTTATTCGTGCAATCTTTATTGGCTTGATTTGTCATTTTGTTATTCAATCAACCTCTTTTGTAAATCATTCCGCTTGGCAAGATGCTTTTATTAAACCTTATTTCGAATCTTTTACAGCTAAGGCAGGCGTTTATTTGCCACTAGACAACCTTAAGCATGTAAAATATCCTCAACGAACATATTTTTAAGGCGCTGAAATGTGTGGAATCCTTGGAATAGTCGGTAAAAATCCTGTTAATCAGCTACTTTATGATGGCTTATTAGTTCTTCAGCATCGGGGTCAAGATGCTGCTGGTATTGTCACCTGTGACGGCAATACTTTCTTTATGCATAAAAATAATGGTCTCGTGAAAGATGTTTTTCATACCCGCCATATGCGAAATCTTATTGGTAATGCTGGTATTGCTCATGTGCGTTATCCCACTGCTGGTTCATCCTCTGCTGCTGAAGCCCAACCTTTTTATGTGAACTCACCTTTTGGCATTGTTTTAGGACATAACGGAAATTTAACGAACGCTGAAAAACTTAAAGAAGATATTTTTAGGCAAGATCTTCGTCACATCAATACCTCATCAGATTCAGAAGTTTTACTTAATGTGTTAGCGCATGAAATTGAAGAGTCTTCAAAAAGCACTGTGCTTAATAGTGACGTTGTTTTTGATGCTGTTACTTCACTTCATAAGCGATGCAAAGGTGCATATGCTGTAGTTTCTATGATTGCTAATTTCGGCTTACTTGCATTTAGAGATCCTCATGGTATTCGCCCGCTTGTTATTGGTAAACACGATAGTCCAGAAGGTGTTGAATATATGGTGGCTTCTGAAAGTGTAGCACTTGACGTATTGGGATTTAAATTAGTAAGAGACGTTGAGCCAGGCGAAGCAATCTTTATTGATATGAATGGTAATTTTTATTCTAAACAATGTGCCAAACCTAATCATCATCCTTGTATATTTGAGTATGTATATCTTGCAAGACCCGACTCTGTCATTGACGGCATTTCTGTCTATCAAACACGACTTAATATGGGAAAGACTTTAGCTCAAAAAATTAAAAAAGCGTGGGCACATTTAGATATCGATGTAGTGATCCCTATACCCGATACGAGTCGTCCTAGCGCATTACAGCTTGCTCTTGAGCTGGGACTTGATTACCGCGAAGGCTTTATTAAAAATCGTTATATTGGTCGTACATTTATTATGCCTGGTCAAGCATTAAGAAAAAAATCAGTGCGACAAAAACTCAATCCCATTAAGATTGAATTTCAAGATAAGAATGTACTGTTAGTGGATGATTCTATTGTACGAGGTACAACATCAAAAGAAATTGTTCAAATGGCGAGAGAAGCGGGCGCTAAAAAAGTTTACCTAGTTTCAGCGGCACCCCCCGTGAGATTTCCCAATGTGTATGGTATTGATATGCCTTCACGTACAGAATTATTAGCGCCTAATAAAACAGATGAAGAAATTCGCGAAGAAATTGGTGCGGACGAATTAATTTATCAAGACCTTGATGCATTGATTGAGAATATTTCATCGATCAATCCAAAGCTTAAAAAATTCGACGCTTCTTGTTTTGATGGTAAATACATCACAGGCGATATTGATGAATATTATTTAAAAAATATTGAAACGCTTCGAGCCGACTCAAACAAATCTGATAAGCCGTCAAATGCGAGCACACAAATGGATTTAAATTTAATTAAAAATGAAGAGGAAGTTGCTTAATATTAACCGTTTCTTGACGTATTTTTTTTATCGTGCATAATTCGAACTGCGCTGATTTGAGTCATAATTTATTTCTCAGCTTGCGGGCGCTTTAAAAATACAGCTAAAGCGAGGTCTGTCCCGTTTTAGCTTTTTGTGAAACGGGTTTTTTATGCCCAAAAAAAGGTAACAGACTATGAATAACGATCCATGGAAATTTGATACACAAGCTATTCGAGCAGGCTCATTACAATCTGAGTTTGGTGAAAATTCTGAAGCTATCTTTTTAACT
>JBEEPP010000093.1:0-3845 GCA_041191045.1 Pseudomonadota bacterium | reverse complement strand
GCAAAAATTGCTAATCAATTAAATCATCATCCAGAGTTAATTTTTAGACATAACGCCCTCATTGTTAAAACGCATACGCATGATGCATCAGGTATTACGGATAAGGACTTTGAGTTAGCCGAGCATATAGATCGCTTACTCTCAACTTAAATTGATTCTTTAAGCTCTTTTAGATCTTCAATAATTTCTTGGCTATGTTTTGATGTGTCTACGCTCAGATAAATTTTAGCAATCTTGCCTTTGGGGTTAATTAAGTAAGTATATCTTTTAGCTAGCTTGATCACTAAGAAATTGTTCAGTGCACCGTATCGATCCGCAACGTCTCCTGAAGCATCTGATAAAAGAGGAAAAGGTAAATTATATTTTTCTGCAAATTTCTTATGAGAAAAGCTATCGTCGATACTGATACCAATGACTTTAGCGCCCAAAGCCTCTAGCGTTTTAAAATCATCTCTAAACTGACACGCTTCCTTAGTACATCCAGGGGTATCATCTTTCGGGTAAAAATACAGAACAGCCCATTTACCTTTATAGTCATTTAAGCTGACTTGATTACCTTGGCTATCTGGAAGCGTAAAAGTTGGTGCGTCATCACCTATTTTTAGAATCGGTGCTGCCATGACATTCAATCTAAATAGATAAAATGCTATAGCGAAGCTAATTAAGATCAATATTTTCATAAGCTATTCTTAAACCTTTTTTAACGAATCGTTTTAATAAGCTCCAAAAGTTTTGTAGTCATTTTTATGAGGGTTTCCTTTAGAGCTCTTGCTTCTTCAGCAATAATAGATTGATTTTTATCATCATCGTTTGATGTTTGAAGGTCTTCAATATAAAAAAGTCGACTATCAAGTTTCAACCATAAAATTAAAACCATAATTCTTTCTTGGTTTGGAAACGATAATCCTTTGAGCCATTTTCTTGCGGATTCTTGCGAAATATGAAGTGAGGTTTTTTTACATTGCTTATTAAACTGAGTTGCAAAATAAAGTGCAGAAATTTTTTTAGATTTGTACTTAAGGCTTAATGCTTTATTAAGCTCATCAGAAAATAACTTATGTCTATTCATAATTTAGCAAATTAAATATTACATCTAATTCTCTGCCCCCTGATTCCATCCATAAGTTGCAAGTATTAGGCGTTTACAACTTTGACTTCTCATTATGCCACCTAAGAATGACAGAATTGTTTTTTAATTTAATGCATAGTAATTAAGTGAACAAACTTACAAAAATTGATATCACCTTTGGTGCTGTGTTAAGAAAAAAGAGACTCGGCAAAAAGCTTACACAAGAGGCCTTATCAATTGAATCAGGACTTTCCCGCGCTTATATCAGTGAATTAGAAATGGGTCACAAGGACCCCAGCCTTTACACGATATTTAAATTATCTTCTGCTTTAAAAATAAAACCTTCAACAATGATCGATGAGGTCGAACGTCAGATTTAATTTAAATTATTGTGGTGGTGCTGCAGGTGCTTTTCTACCTGGCGCAGCAGGTGGTGTGTAACCTGCGATACGACACTGAATACCTTCAATAAGTTTACCTTTGGCACCATGCTGAATGATGGTGCATGTCTGAATAAGATTCTTACTTTGTAGTTCAGAAATCGTTTTTCTTAGTTCTTTTAAATCAATACCTGTATCTTTGACGATTTCGTAATCAATCTTTTGTCCGTGTTTTTGTAAATATTTTAATACCACTTCTTTTGTCATTTTGTTACCTTTCTTTTACTAAATTTGGTGGGCCCACCTGGACTCGAACCAGGGACCAAAGGATTATGAGTCCTCTGCTCTAACCAACTGAGCTATAGGCCCTCTGATAGATTGGTTTATTCTTTTCCGTTTTCCAAGAAACTACGTAATCTCTCTGAGCGTGTTGGATGTCTTAATTTTCTTAATGCTTTCGCTTCGATTTGTCGAATACGTTCACGTGTCACATCAAACTGTTTACCTACTTCTTCTAAGGTATGGTCTGTATTCATCTCAATACCAAAACGCATACGTAATACTTTTGCTTCACGCGGTGTTAGTGACTCTAAAATTTCTGCAGTTACATCACGAAGAGAACCATACACAGCGGCATCAATCGGTGTCAATGTCGCTGCATCTTCAATAAAGTCGCCGAGATGCGAATCTTCATCATCACCAATCGGTGTTTCCATTGAAATAGGCTCTTTAGAAATTTTTAGAATCTTGCGAATCTTGTCTTCTGGCATTTCCATTTTTTCAGCGAGCACGGATGGATCAGGTTCAGCACCTGTCGATTGCAAAATTTGTCGTGAAATACGATTCATCTTATTAATGGTTTCAATCATATGCACTGGAATACGAATGGTTCTTGCTTGATCCGCAATCGAACGTGTGATCGCCTGACGAATCCACCAAGTCGCGTAAGTTGAAAATTTATAACCACGACGGTATTCAAATTTATCTACAGCCTTCATCAAACCAATATTACCTTCTTGAATGAGATCCAAGAATTGAAGGCCGCGGTTGGTATATTTTTTTGCGATCGAAATCACAAGACGTAAGTTAGCCTCAATCATTTCACGTTTTGCACGGCGAGCTCTCGCTTCACCTGTCGTCATTTGCTTATTTATTTCTTTTAAATCCTTAATCGATAAACCTGCTTCTTTTTCAATTGCAATCAATTGATCTTGCTGGTCTACGATCGAGTGTTTAAAACGTTCGAGTTTTGCGTTGTAGGGCTTATCATGTTTGAGTTCATCCGTTAGCCAATGAAGGTTGGTTTCATTACCTGGAAAACTCTTAATAAAATGGGTGCGAGGCATGCCTGATTTCTCGACACAGAAATCCATTAATTTTCTTTCGTGCGATCTAATTTCATTGACACGATCTCTCACAGAGTCACAAAGCGCTTCGACTTGTTTTGCTGAGAATCTAAATTCCATCAATTCTTTTAAAACAGATTCATGGAGTTTTTTATATGCAGGATCGTCAATGCCTTTTTTAAGACGAATATCATTCATCTTCTGATTGGTTTTTCGAATCGCAGCAAAACGTGTTAAAACTTCTTCACGTAATTTTGCAAGTGCTTCAGCTGAGATGGCAGCAGCTTTAGCGCCATCCGCATCATCATCATCTTCATCAATATCTTCTTCGACTTCTTCTTCAGTATCGGCTGCCACGATAGGCGCTTCGACTTCGACATCGATTAAACCATCGACCACTTCGTCGACACTCAATTCGTTCGATTCAACTTTATCGACCATCGCAAGCAGTTCAGTAATCGTTGTAGGGCACGCAGCAATTGCTTGCACCATATGTTTTAAGCCATCTTCAATACGTTTTGCAATTTCAATTTCGCCTTCCCGCGTTAATAGATCGACGGTGCCCATTTCGCGCATGTACATGCGCACAGGGTCTGTCGTTCTACCAAACTCAGAATCTACAGTGGCAAGGGCTTGCTCAGCTTCTTCAGCGGCCTCTTCGTCCGTCACCGGGGGCGGCACATCAGCCATAAGAAGGGCTTCTGCGTCAGGGGCTTGTTCGTAGACCATAATCCCCATATCGTTGATCATGCTGACAATGCCTTCGATTTGTTCGGACTCTTGAATTTCATCAGGCAAGTGGTCGTTAATTTCAGCGAAAGTGAGATAGCCTCGCTCTTTACCAAGAACGATTAACGATTTAAGACGCGTACGTCGCTCTTCGACATCCTTTGGATTTGCATCATTCGCATTTCCATAGAAATCTTTCATTTTGGGGTTCTTTTTTTGGGACGGGTCTTTTTTTGGTCTTGCCATGCTCTACCTCTTCTTGTTAGGGCTTATTTTGCCTTATAAATCAACAAAATATAAATAAACGCGTAACCTTCAAGT
>JBEEPP010000092.1:0-3846 GCA_041191045.1 Pseudomonadota bacterium | reverse complement strand
TGTCGAAAATGCCACATGTATTAAGTGCGGGTACCACAGGCTCAGGTAAATCAGTGGCAATCAATGCATTAATCTTAAGCTTGCTTTAT
The DNA here is from genome assembly GCA_041191045.1 of Pseudomonadota bacterium. Classification (GTDB taxonomy): domain Bacteria; phylum Pseudomonadota; class Gammaproteobacteria; order Burkholderiales; family Methylophilaceae; genus Methylopumilus. The sequence continues at coordinate 3,757 of JBEEPP010000092.1, read as the reverse complement.
AAAGCTAATTCTGAAAAAGTTAGGATGATTTTCATCGATCCTAAAATGCTCGAGTTATCCGTATATGAGGGCATTCCTCATTTATTGGCGCCAGTTGTTACTGATATGCGCCAAGCTGCTAATGCATTAAATTGGTGTGTAGCTGAAATGGAAAGACGTTATAAGCTGATGTCGATGTTGGGTGTTAGAAATTTAGCTGGATACAACCAAAAAATTAAAGACAGCATGAAAGATGGCTCCCCAATTGCGGATCCTGTGAATCCAGAAAATACTGAACCTTTATCTGAAATGCCGCTTATTGTCATTGTGATTGACGAACTTGCTGATCTAATGATGGTGGTAGGTAAAAAAATTGAAGAGCTTATTGCAAGACTTGCTCAAAAAGCGAGAGCTTCTGGCATTCATCTAGTATTAGCAACACAAAGACCTTCCGTTGATGTCATTACAGGGCTTATTAAAGCTAACATTCCTGCAAGAATTGCATTCCAAGTGTCTAGCAAAATCGATTCTCGAACAATTTTAGATCAAATGGGCGCTGAAACACTCCTTGGGCAAGGGGATATGTTATATCAGCCAGCAGGCTCAGGCTACCCTCAAAGAATTCATGGCGCATTTGTGTCTGATCAAGAGGTTCATAAAGTAGTGAGTTATCTTAAGTCGCATGGTGAGCCTAATTACATTCAAGGTATTTTAACTAACGAAACTTCAGAGAGCGGTGATTATGGCGACTCTTCTTCTAATTTCTCTGGCGAGAAAGACCCGCTTTATGATGAAGCTGTGGAGTTAGTGTTACGAACTAGAAAACCATCCATATCTTCAGTGCAAAGACATCTCCGCATTGGTTATAACCGTGCCGCAAGAATTATTGAAGATATGGAAAGAGCTGGGCTCGTTTCCGCTATGCAAAGTAATGGCAATAGAGACATCCTAGCTCCCAATCAAAATGAATAAAATCTTTTTTGCTTTTTTAATTCTCTCATTCAATGTTCTTGCAGACGGCATTTTAGATTTAAATGCTTTTGTGAATAACGTTTCAAGCATGTCTTCTGAATTTAGTCAGGTTGTTTTGGATAAGAAAGGCTTGAAACTTCAGGACGTAGAAGGCGTTATGTTATTTAAAAGACCTAATAAATTTAGGTGGGATTATTTAAAGCCTTATCAAAATCAAATTATCAGTGATGGCGATCGACTCTTTATGTACGATCAGGATCTAAGACAAGTTTCTATTAATCCTATAGCTAAAGTTGCTGGATCAACACCACTTCTCATTATTGCAGGCAGAAATATTGAAAAATATTTTACGCTCAGAAATATAGAAGACCAGGTCGCTAATGAAATGAACCAAAATATTAAATGGGTCGAAGCAGTTCCTAAAGAAGAGGGTGCTGGTTTTAGCAAAGTCATACTTGGATTAACTGAGAATAAATTATCAGTGATGAAAATTGTTGATGCATTTGAACACACAACAACGATTAGTTTTAAAAATGCAAAATACAATGTGACTCTTGTAGACAATGATTTTTTATTTAAATTGCCAACTGGTGTCGATGTTGTACAAAATGGCTTAGCAACCAACAATACATCACTAGCTTCAATTAAAAATAAGGATGTAGAGCTTATTGATTTTGTAAATGCTTGGGCGAGGGCTTGGTCAGCTAAAGATGTTGACCTTTATTTGAGTAAGTACGCCGAGGATTTTAAAACCCCCAATGGTGATGCAATAGCTTTATGGCAAGCCACAAGAAAACAAAAGATCTCCTCACAAGGAAAAATTATTGTTGAAATTGAAGATATAAAAGTGAGTATGAAAAATGAAAATCTGGCCCGCATACAATTTAAACAGAAATATACTTCTGATAAATTAACTGAAGACTCTAATAAATCCCTTTTAGTCAAAAAAATAGATGGTAAATGGCTTATTCAAGAAGAGACTTCAGGTAAATAGCGCTCATGAACCTAATGTTTGAACCTAATCAATCCCAATTGCCTCTCGCTGAGTATTTAAGGCCTAAATCTGTTAGTGAAATTGCAGGACAAAAACATATTTTAGGTGAAGGTAAATCATTACGCGTCGCAATAGAATCAGGAAATCTACCATCCATGATTCTTTGGGGGCCCCCAGGAGTTGGAAAAACAACGATTGCACGTGTGATTGCCAATTCCATTGATGCTGAGTTTATATCTGTGTCCGCAGTATTGTCTGGCGTTAAAGACATTCGAGAGGCTATAGATAAAGCACAGCTTAATTTACAACAATATAATAAGAAGACAATTCTATTTGTAGATGAAGTTCATCGATTTAATAAAAGTCAACAAGATGCATTTTTGCCGCATGTCGAATCAGGGCTCATTACTTTTATTGGAGCGACAACTGAAAATCCATCTTTTGAAGTTAACTCCGCTTTATTAAGTCGATCCCAAGTCTACGTTTTAAAAATGTTGGATCAAGAAGACCTTCTTTTGATCTATGAAAAAGCAAAAAATTATATTGCGCCAGATATTGAAGTAGATGAAGAAGCTAGACAAGAAATTATTGGTCATATTAATGGCGATGCTAGACGTTTGCTTAATTTCTTAGAATTACTTTTTAATACAGCCACATCCTTAAAAGTAAATAAAATTGATCAAGATTTTTTAAAGAAAACGATTACGAGCAAAGTAAGACGCTTTGATAAAGGCGGAGATCAATTTTACGATCAAATCTCAGCACTTCATAAATCTGTGAGAGGCTCTGATCCGAATGCAGCTCTGTATTGGCTCCATCGTATGCTGGATGGGGGTGCTGATCCACTTTATTTGGCAAGAAGAATTGTTCGTATTGCAATTGAGGATATAGGGTTAGCTGATCCGAAGGCACAAACCATGGCTTTAGAGGCCTATCAAATTTATGAGCGTTTAGGTTCGCCTGAGGGTGAGTTAGCGCTTTCAAATGCGGTGATTTACTTATCTATTGCGGCTAAAAGTAATGCAGCCTATATGGCCTTTAATGAAGTGAAAGAATTTGTAGGCGATGGTGATAATAGCGATGTGCCTGTACATCTTCGAAATGCTCCAACTAAGCTTATGAAAGAATTAGATTACGGTAAAAATTATCGATATGCCCATAACGAACCCGATGCGTATGCGTCAGGTGAAAAATATTTTCCAGATAATTTAGAACCTATTGAATTTTATAAGCCTACAACTCGAGGATTAGAGAGTAAAATTCTTGAAAAAATGAATTATTTAAAATCTCAGGACAAGCAAAAGAAATAGGGTAGTTATGATAGATATTCAGTTATTAAGAAATGATATTGAATTTGTTAAGCAAAAGCTTTCAAGTCGAGGCTTTGATCTTGATTTAAGCACTTTTCAGTCATTGGAAAATGTAAGAAAAGAACTACAAGTAAAGACGCAAGATCTTCAAGAAAAAAGAAACTCTATTTCAAAAGAAATAGGCATTGCGAGATCTAAGAATGAGAATACTGATTTACTTATGAAAAGCGTCAATGCTATTTCTGATGATTTAAAAGCATGTGAGTCAGAATTGGCTGAGCTACAAGAAAAAATTAATCAGTTTATGCTTAATCTTCCTAATATTCCCCACGAATCTACTCCTCTAGGTAAGTCTGAAGCCGATAACAAAATAGTTAAGACGGTAGGTGAGCCAAGAAAATTTACTTTTAAAGTTAAAGACCATGTTGATGTGGGTGCAAATCATGGACTTAATTTTGATTTAGGTGCAAAGCTTTCTGGGGCTCGTTTTGTAGTAATGCAA
>JBEEPP010000091.1:0-3885 GCA_041191045.1 Pseudomonadota bacterium | reverse complement strand
ACATTATCTAAGCTCATAGGTTTTTAGTGGGAAATTTAAAAAAAAAGTGATTTTAGCATGTTTGAAGCTATCCCTGAATGACTGAGCTAGCTTGATAATTGGCGTCCCCAAGGGGAGTCGAACCCCTGTTCCCTCCGTGAAAGGGAGGTGTCCTAGGCCTCTAGACGATGGGGACCTAAGAAAAGAAGGTGCTATTCTACTATAGAACAGCGTTTGATATAAGGTATTTGGTGGAGATAAGCGGGATCGAACCGCTGACCTCTTGCATGCCATGCAAGCGCTCTCCCAGCTGAGCTATACCCCCAGGTATTTAATCAAAGGCGCACATCTTAAATTTTAGAAGTAAGCGCGTCAATCCTTTTAAGATCGGGTGTTTGATTGTTTTGAAAATTGACTCAAATCAACAATAGGCTCAGGTTTCCAGCCCTTTTTCTTGTGTTCAACCACAACGTTAGTAAATACGCCACCGCGAACAAAAAATTCGGCACGCAGACGCATAAAACGTGGCTCTGTCGCTTTAACTAGATCGTCTAGAATACGATTAGTGACTGCTTCGTGGAAACAACCCTCATCCCTAAAAGACCAGATATAAAGCTTCAGACTTTTGAGCTCTACACATTTTTTATTAGGAATGTAATCAAGATATAAAGTAGCAAAGTCCGGCTGCCCAGTCTTAGGGCATAAACAGGTGAATTCTGGGATTTGCATATGAATATGGAAGTCTCGAGAAGGGCATGGATTAGCGAAAGTTTCAAGCTTTTTAGTAGGTTTTGCGCTTGGTTTTTTTCCCAAAGAAAGTGCGTTCATAGATTAAAATAATGATGTAAAAAAAAGTTATTATACTGTTAATAGATAATACCTACTTCACTTCAATAAAAGAATATTGTGCGACTTATACAACTTAAATTAGCCGGTTTTAAATCTTTCGTAGATCCCACCACTATTCAACTTCAAGGCCAAAGAGTAGGTATTGTAGGTCCGAATGGATGTGGAAAATCCAATATTATGGAGTCCGTAAAATGGGTGCTTGGCGAATCTTCAGCTAAAGAAATGCGAAGTGAAAACATGGATTCGGTGATTTTTAATGGATCAGAAAATCGCAAACCAATTTCACGAGCGAGCGTCGAACTTATTTTCGATAATTCTTTGGGTAAAGCACCCACAGAATGGTCACAATATGCAGAAATCTCAGTAAAGCGTGTTATCGAAAGAGAAAAGGGCTCAACCTATTTCATTAATAATTTAGCTGTCAGACGAAAAGATATTGCGGATCTTTTTTTGGGAACGGGTTTAGGTGGAAGAGGGTATGCCATCATTGGTCAAAATACAATTTCACAAATTATTGAAGCCAAGCCAGAGGAACTCAGAAATTATCTTGAAGAAGCAGCAGGCGTCAGCAAATATAAAGAGCGTCGTCGCGAAACAGAATTTAGACTTAGGGATACACGAGAAAATTTAAGTCGTATTCAAGATGTCTTAAATGAAATTATTCAGCAAATTGCAAAGCTTGAATCACAAGCAGTAATTGCAACAAAATATAATGAATTAACAGAGAAGCACAAATTTCATCAAGCACAAGTTTGGGTATTAAAAAAGCGTGATGCTAGTATTGTTTGGAAAAAACATCAGTCTCAAGTTGAGAAGCTTGTAAATGAATTGGAACAACAAACTGCCGCTTTAAGAAAAATTGAAGCCGAGGTAGAAAATTTAAGACAAGCTCATATTGATGCGTCGGACGAAATTAATAAGAATCAAGCAAGCTTTTATGAGATCAATGCTGAAGTTTCTAATATTGAAAATAATATTAGAAATCAAAATGATCTTTTAGAGCGCAGCAAAAAAGAATTAATTGAGATTGAAACTAATCTTGCTAAGAATGCGGACGATCAGCTTAAATTTACAAAAGACATTGAAGAAGCAGGGATTGAAAAAGCAGCATTAAGTGAGCTTTATAAAACCAAGGAAGAAAATTTTAATTCACTTAAATCATCGATTCAATCTGTTGAGTTAGCATATATAAATTCAACAGAGCAGTTTAATCAAATTGCAAATCAATTCCAATCGACGCAAGAAAAAATTAATCTTGAAAAAGCGACAATAGACTTTATTCATAAAACTGAAGAAGAAACAAATGTGCGTATTGCATTTTTAAATAATGAGATTACTAATATTGATCTAAGCGGACAGTCTTTGCTCGAGGAAAAAGAGAGTGATTTAGCTGATAAGAGATCATTTGTAGAAAAAATTGAGGCTAAGATAGATGAAAACAAATCGCTTACAACTGATCTTGAGGAAGAAATTGATACTTTAAGACAGCGTCAAATAGAAATGCAAAAAGAATTAAGTCAAATTGAAGGTGAAATTAAAACACTAGCGCAAATTCAAGATGACACACAAGGCAATGAAAGTCTCAAAAGTTGGACTTCTCAGCATAATATCAACACATCTAATCGTTTATGGGAAAAACTTAAGATTAAGACAGATTGGGTAACGGCGATTGAATCTGCACTTGGCGGAAAATTAAATGCAGTTTTGGCTCAATATGAAACTATTACTCATAGACCTCCAGCATCTATGGTGCTTGCTAATTTAAACGCATCACATACCTACAAACCAAAAAATAATAAATTAAATTCTGCCCTGGATGTAATTGAAATTAGCGATCCACTTCTAATGAATCTTTTGTCAGAATGGTTATCTGATTGTTATATTATTCCAAAGGGTGAAAGTTATAAAAATTTCATTGGCAATTTGGAGCAAGGCGAATTCTTAGTTAACCAACAAGGCGATATTTTTACCAAGAATAGTGTTTCTTTTTATGGTAAAGACGCCTCCCTTAATGGCATTCTTTTACGCCAAGAAAGACTCAAGACATTACAAGAAAAATTTCCATCCATAGATAAAAACTACAAAGATCTATCAAATAAGCTTAGAGAATCTGAACTTCAATTGAATGATTATGAAGAACAGGCCGATTCTTTTAGCGAGGAATTGAAAGAAGCTTTAAATGATTTCCATCAAACTGAAATTGAAGTTGAGAAAATCCAGCAAAGCATTTCTTACGCAAATGAGAAGCATAGCAATATTACTAACGAACAAAATGAGCTCAAGGCAAAATTAACTCAAATTGAAGTTGATAAAATAACTAAATCTAGCCTTATTCATAATTTAGAGAATGATGCACATCGACTTTTGGAGCAAAAAACTTCATCTGAAGAAATTAAAAAGAGGCATGAATTAGAATATGAAAGCTCCAGGAGGCATGTTAATGAAGCTGAGATTCAACTTCAAGAAAACCATTTTAATTTAAAAATTATTGATAATAAAATCAATGAGTTAAACAATAGAATTAATTTACTTACTGAAGATAATAACATCCTTAATAACAAAAAAGACTTAGCTAAAGCTTCAATTAATACTGAAAGTATCGAGGCCTTGCAATTGTCTTTACGCGAAAAAATTGCCGTTAAAGATGAAAGAGAAAAAGTCTTAATTGCATCGCGTGAAAATCTTTCTCAAAAGGAAATCGATTTACGCGAAAGTGAACAAAGACGCTTGCAAACCGAACAGGCAGTTCATCCAATCCGAGATAAACTTGAACAGTCACGTTTAAACGAGCAGGAATCTAAATTATTATTTGAGCAATTTCAAAATGAAATTAATGAATCTCAAATAGATGAGGTTGTTCTCTCAGAATCAATTACAGAGAAAACAACAGTTAAAGAAGTACAAGAGTTGTGTAATAAACTTCAAGAAGAGATTGATTTACTTGGTCCAGTTAACTTAGCAGCTATTCATGAACTCACATCGGAAAAAGAAAGAAAAGGGTATCTTGATAGTCAAGTAGCAGATTTAACTTCTGCAAGCAATACTTTGGAAGACGCT
>JBEEPP010000090.1:0-3885 GCA_041191045.1 Pseudomonadota bacterium | reverse complement strand
TTAAACGCAGAAATTGAAATAATGATGGCGGCAGGTGAAGATTCATCAAAGCTTCAAACATCGTTAGCTTCAAAAGAGAATTATGAGTCGCAAGGTATAGAGCGACTTCCTATTCATAATAATATCTCTGTTGAATTAAAAAAAAATGAAAGAGGGCTCACAGTTCTAAAATTGAAAAGCACTCAGCCTGTCCCAGATCCATTTTTAGATTTACTCATTCAAGTTGACTCTGCTAAAGGAAGAAATTATCGTGAATATACGGTACTTCTTGATCCACCAGAAACCCCTATTATTCAGCAAGAGAAAATTATGGCCGTCGACAAGACTGACCTAACACTAATGAATGATAAAAAGGATACAAAGGAAAGTATTGAAAAAAACAAAGCTGTAATTGAAAAAGAAGTTAAAAGCAGTCCTAAAACCTTAGAAAAAAATAAATCATCTGATTTTTCTGCAAAATCAATTACAGTTAAACCTGCAGATACAATTTACAAAATTGCCCGTGAAAATAAAATACCAGGCATTACAACTGAGCAGATGGTGATAGGTATTTTCAATCTTAATGAACTTGCTTTTACAAATAAAAATATTAATGGTTTAGAAGTTGGACAGAATATTATTTTGCCTATAAAAGATGATTTTATGAATTTAAGTCATGCTAAGGCGATGGCTGAAATTAAAATTCAATCTACACAGTGGAATAAATTTAGTTCAAAGACAGCCGAAGCAGTAGCAGCCAGTCCAAAAATAATTACTCCAAAGTCTGATGCACCAGTCACCTCTAAAACTTTTATTCAGAGCGAATCAGTTACACCAGCACCCCGTATTAAATTGACTGGAGATACATTAAGTATCGATAAGAATAATAATGAAGTTATTCAAAAAGAAATTAATCAAATTAATGACGATAAGACAGCATTAGAGAAAAATATTAAGAATGCTGAGCAAAAAATTGCACTCTTAGAAAAGGAACTTGCTGATGCTAAAAAAATATTAGCTGTTTCTAATCAGGCTTTATTTGAGCTTCAAGAGAAGTCGAAGCAAGTCAATCAAACTAAAGATTTGGCTAACAAAGGTCCTGTGGTCGAATCAAAACCAGATTTAAATTCACTTATTAGTAAACCTAACGACTTAGATACTAATAAAAATGAGGAGATACCGCCTGCTGATACAACATTTAAATCATCTATCTCTGATGGCCCAATCGATGAAAAAGCAAGTGCTCAATTAGCCTCAGATAAAGAAGTTTCTAGCGTCTCATCATCTAGCGGATTATTTATTTTCTTAGGAGTTCTTCTTGCAATTTTAATTTTGCTTTTTGTTATTAAAACAAAAAAACAGCAAGAACAAAAAGAGCTTATTGATTCTATCAATACGGATTATGATAAACCTAAAATGTCTTCGGCTCAAGGAGAGGACGGTATAGAAGAGGTTGATTTGTCAAGCATTGAAATTAATTTAGCGGATAAAGATAATAAGCCAACCCATCTTGATTAAGCAATCAAATTATTGTGCATGCATTAGTTAAATTTGTAGCTGTTTTATGTGCTTTATTGCTTATTAATAAATATAACTTTAACTTCAATCTTTTTTTACTCTTTCTTATTTTAGCCATTTCTTTTTTCTTAAGGTTCTCAATTCCTAAACTTATCCTTAGATTAAAATTTTTTCTTATTATTACCTTTCTACTTTATGTATTTAATACACCGGGCGAGTATATAGTTCTTTGGGCTTATTTTTCACCTTCTTATGAAGGCCTTTTGTTAGGTACAACCCAAATTATGCGCCTTATTAATTCAGTAGCTCTTATTACGATGATGATTTCATTCATGAGCTATCAGACTTTAATTGAAACTTTCTATTTAATGGTTAAACCATTAAGGCCGTTAGGTATTGATGCAAAAATTTTTGCTGTTCGTCTTTGTTTAACTATGGAGTATGTTAGGACTTTCCAATCAAAACGCAAACTGCGTTTTAATTTTAACGATTTGTCTTCATTACTCTTGTATTCAAGTAATAAAACTCATAAGAAGCATACTTATATTGAAATAAAAGAGGAAAGAGTTAATACATTATCTATGATTATGATTTCCGCAATGGTATCTATTACATTTTTTGTGATTTCTTATATATAAATCCTTATGAAAATCGCATTGTGTGTTGAATATGATGGCTCAAATTATTCTGGATGGCAAAAACAGAATGATGTAGATTCTATTCAAGGTGAAATTGAAAAGGCGCTTGAAAGCATTGTGCTAGAAAAAATAGATACCTATGCATCAGGCAGGACTGATACCGGTGTTCATGCGCTTATTCAGATCATTCATTTTGAAACTTCAATTGAGAGGCCTGTGACGGCTTGGATAAGAGGTGTTAATGCTTTCTTACCATCTTCTATTCGAGTGTTATGGGCGCAAGAAGTTGAGGATACCTTTCATGCGCGATATTCAGCAACACAACGCCATTATGAATATTTAGTTTATAACGCCTCTTTTCCGTCTGCTTTATGGACTAGTAAAGCAGGATGGATTCACGATGACCTTGACTTTAATAAGATGAAAAAGGCTATTCAATATTTTGAAGGTGAACATGATTTTAGTGCGTTTCGATCTTCAGAATGTCAAGCTAAAAGTCCTGTCAGAACAATCACTGGCACATCTATTTTAAATTATCACCCGTTTTATCTTTTTAAGTTTTCTGCGAATGGTTTTCTGCATCATCAAATAAGAAATATGATGGGGGCTATTCTCTATATTGGTAAAGGTAATTACCCAAGTGAATATATTAACGAGCTATTGATATCAAAAGATAGAAAAAAATCACCCCCTACTTTTTCTCCTCAGGGCCTTTATTTGTGTGGTGTTGATTATGATCCGTGCTATGCATTTCCTTTTACGCATCGAACCGTCAATATTTTTGACAATAATCATTTAAGCCAAGATCGTTAATCCTTATAATGATCATCTTTCATCTTGAATTGATTTCATATTGAGAACACGTATTAAAATTTGTGGCATTACGCGCTTAGAAGATGCAAAAGCTGCTATTCATGCTGGCTGCGATGCGCTTGGCTTTGTTTTTTATAAAGAAAGTCCACGTTATATTGCTTTAGCTGCATTTAAAGACTTTGCTAAAGAGCTGCCACCTTTTGTGACTAAAGTAGGCCTTTTTGTTAATGCGGATCCTGCCTATATTAAAGAGGTAATACAATCAGGATTGGTAAATGTTTTACAGTTTCATGGCGATGAAACCCCTGACTTTTGCAGGCAATTCAAATTTCCTTATATTAAAGCCGTTGCGGTTACGCTATCAGTAGATTTGTTACAATATGAAAAGAGTTTTTATGATACAGAAGCCTTATTGCTTGACGCACCACATGAGTATCTCAAAGGTGGCACAGGTCAAACATTTGATTGGAATTTAATCCCACTTTCGCTTTCTAAGCCTATTGTTCTAGCAGGTGGTCTTACAGTAGACAATGTGAAAGAGGCCATCAAAAAGGTCAAGCCATACGCAGTTGATGTGAGTGGCGGCGTTGAAGAATCAAAAGGTATTAAAAATTTTCTTAAAATTCAAGAATTTATAAAGGAAACTCAAGATGCAGCCGTATGATATGCCAGATGAAAAAGGCCATTTTGGTCAATTTGGCGGTGTATTTGTCGCAGAAACTTTGATTGAAGCGCTCGATGAATTAAGAGTGATGTATGAAAAGTATCGCCATGACCCTGATTTTCTTGCTGAACTTCATTATGACTTAAAGCATTTTGTGGGTCGACCAAGTCCAATCTATCATGCTAAAAGATGGTCTGATCGAGTGGGTGGCGCTCAAATTTATTTGAAGCGGGAAGACTTAAATCATACAGGCGCTCACAAAGTCAATAATAC
>JBEEPP010000089.1:0-3888 GCA_041191045.1 Pseudomonadota bacterium | reverse complement strand
CAAGGTCTTGTTCGAGAATTTGAGATTTTCTATAGAGTTCGTTACCGAATTAAAACTATAGATAGCGAAACTTGGAGCCAAGAAAATATTATAGAAACGCGTCGTGACTTTACCTTCAGTGACTCAAATCTTATTGGCAAAGAAGAAGAAGAAAGACAGCTTAATGAATCTATGCGTAATGAAGCTATTACAAATCTATTTAATCAAATTCAGCATACTAATAAATAATTAATGGCAGTATTTGATTCGGAAGCTTTTAGCAAAGAGCTTCAAAAAAAACAGCAATCAAAATTCCTTCTTTTGGGTGATGAAGCACTCTCAAGAAAGGAAGCTTTCGACATCATCCGTCAATTCGCAAAAGATCAAACTTATACAGAAAAACTAAGCTTTACTGTTGATCGTTATTTTAAATGGGATCAATGTGCTTCATCCCTTCGCTCCCAGGGCTTATTTTCTCAAAAACGCATTATTGAAATAATCATTCCCTCAGGAAAAATAAATGCTGAAGGTGGAGAATCTTTTTACGAAATTATCCAAAATTTTTCTCAAGATGACCTTATTGTTGTTCATTTGCCTCAAATAGATAAGGAAACAAAGCTACAGAAATGGTTTAAAGAAATTGAAAAAAATGCTTACTCAATTAGACTTGATGAAATTAAACCTTCCGAACTTCCCTTATGGCTCAAGAAAAGAGCTTCTTTATTATCAATAAACTTAGATGAAGGAAGTATTCAGCTTATTAGTCAATTTGTTCATGGAAATATGCTTGCCGCTGACCAAGAATTAAATAAATTAGCATTACTTTTTCCGAGCCAATCAATTTCATATGAAAAAGTTTCACAATCTATTTCAAATGTGTCTCGTTATGATACTTTTGAACTAACTGAATATGTATTAAATGGCGACCAGATGAAAACCATCTCAACGCTTAATTTCTTAAAAGAAGAAGGCCAAAATCCTATTAGTATTACAAGCTCCCTTTCTTGGGTATTAAAGCCTATGCTTGAAATAAAAGAGCTTGATTTCAGAGGCCAATCTTTAGAATACCATCTCACAAAATCAAGAATATTTGGAGATAAGCTTTTGTTTACTAAACAAGCATTATCTTTTTTTTCACTCAAACATCTAAGAGCAGCTATTCAAAAACTATCTGAAATAGATAAAATATCAAAGGGTGTTTCACCGGGTGATGCTTGGCTAGAAATGACTAGGCTTTGCCTGGGGCTTGCAAAAATAGCATCTCGAGGCCGAAGAATTTGATCCTATACAAGTTAATTTCTTAACGCGTATAATTCACACATGACAAATATTAATCAATACCTTAAAAAGATTGGACTAGAAGCAAAAAAAGCTTCATGCCTGATGGCTAATGCATCAACACAACAAAAAAATGATGCATTGACTCATCTCATTCATCTTTTAAATACAAAAACAAAAATTATTCTGAAAGCTAATGAGAAAGATGTTAAAGAAGCTAAAAAAAATAAATTAGATAGCGCTTCTATCGATCGCCTTATCATTTCAAGCAAAACAATTGATTCGATGATTAAAGGCATTCAAGATATCATTGACCTTAAGGATCCTATTGGTGAAATTAATCATTTGAATACACGTCCATCAGGTATTCAAGTCGGTCAAATGCGTGTAGCACTTGGTGTCATAGGCATGATCTACGAATCTCGTCCTAATGTCACTATTGATGCAGCGTGCTTATCTATCAAATCGGGAAATGCCATTATATTAAGAGGGGGTAGTGAATCTATTCACTCTAATATTGCTTTGAGCAATCTTATTCACGAGGCGCTTAAAAAAGCTTATCTTCCGCTTCAAGCTATTCAGGTGATTGATTCAACCGACAGATTTATAGTTAAAGGCATGATTAAGCTTAATGACTATATTGATGTGATCATTCCAAGAGGCGGCAAAAGCTTAACTAAGATGATTAGTGATGAGGCAACTGTACCTGTCATTAAACACTTAGATGGAAATTGCCATGTCTTTGTTGATAAAAATGCAGACCTAAATAAAGCACTTAAAATTATTGAGAATTCTAAAACTCAAAGATTGGGTACATGCAATACGACCGAATCACTTCTATTATCTAAAGATATTGCACGCGATTTTTTACCTAAAGTTGTAAAAATGCTTCATCAACATAAAGTTGAGGTTCGTGGATGTAAAGAAACTTTGAAACTTGTTAAGGGTATTAAATCAGCAAGTGAAGATGATTTTTATACTGAATACCTAGATGCAATTATTTCATGCAAGATTGTCGATGACATTGATGATGCAATTCATCATATTAATCAATATTCTTCTCACCATACAGATGCTATTGTCACTGAAAACTATGAACGCGCTATGCAATTCTTGAAAGAAGTAGATTCAAGTAGCGTTATGGTGAATGCTTCAACTCGTTTTGCTGATGGCTTTGAATATGGCTTGGGTGCTGAAATAGGCATTTCAACTAATAAATTACATGCAAGAGGCCCTGTAGGACTTGAAGGACTTACTTCGCTCAAATATATCGTATTAGGCAATGGGCATATACGTAAGTAAGGAATGTCTTTGAAGCTTATTGGTGTATTAGGTGGTGCATTTGATCCAATACACTATGGTCATATAAAATTAGCTAAAGCCTGGGAAGATGTTGCGACATTGTCGAAAGTGCTTTTTATTCCATCTGGTTTAGCACCTCATAAAAATATCGTTTTAGAAAATAAGCATCGTTTGGAAATGCTTAATCTCGCACTAAATCCATATACTAATTTCTTTACTGATGACCGTGAAATTAAAAAAAATCAAAGCGACCTTAAACCCTCTTATACGATTGAAACATTGCAGAGTCTTATAATAGAAAAAAAAGAGAATCAAGCGTTTTGTTTCTTAATGGGAAGTGATGCTTTTCTAAAGCTTGAGTCATGGCATTTATGGAATGAGCTTTTTAATTATTGCCATATATTAATAGTAGAAAGACGCGAATCCCCCATTCTTGAAGATCAATTAACATCAGCTCTAAAAAAAGAATGGCAGGAAAGGCTCACTCAAAATATTGAGGATCTTAGCCGATCTAGTCATGGACTAATTATGACAAAAAAATTTGAGTACATTGATATCTCGTCATCTCAAATTCGAGACGCTATTTATTCAAATAAAAGTCTTACGAATCTTTTACCAGCAGCCGTTGCTAACTATATTAATCTTCACGGACTTTATCGTTAAACTTATTTATATCGATAAATTTTGATGCTTTGTAAGGATCAAAATTTTTGAAATAAGGCACTTCGCCCAAACAAGGCGCCTCAATCCTTTCTTTTAAATAAGATATATTCTCTTCATAAGCTAGCATATTTTGATCAATTCGATTAGCAACCCACCCACAGAGCTTTATTTTTTTATTTAAAATTGATTCAACTGTTAATAGAGCATGATTGATGCAGCCTAACCTCATACCTACTACCAAAATAACTGGTATATCTAGAGCTTTAATTAAATCAACAGTTGAAAAATTCTCTGTCAAAGGCACAGCAAAACCTCCAGCGCCTTCAATAAATAGATAATCCATCTGTTTTTCGAATAATTGCAGATGCTTTTTAATTAGATGAATATCAATTTCTTTTTTATTTTTCTTGAAACTAATATGAGGCGCTATCGGTGCCTCAAATTGATAAGGATTAATTTGATTGATAATTAAATCAACATTGCTTACTTCTATAATCTTCTGTACATCTTCATAAATGATATGCCCATTTTCTATAAAACATCCAGCAGCGACAGGTTTCATACCTCCTACACGAAATCCTTCATCAATATATTTAGCAATTAAACTGCAAGTAACAGCAGTCTTTCCTATATTCGTATCAGTGCCAGTTATAAAAAATGAGCGCA